>JBFIDS010000001.1:0-34284 GCA_041603715.1 Paraconexibacter sp.
AGTCAAGTCGCGTGTTGTGGTGTAGCTCGCTCGTCGGGGACGGCGTAGCGGCTCAGGCTGCCAGGAGCTGGTCCACCTCCTCCTTCTGATCCGGGTCAGGGGACTCTTCGAGCACCGGGCTGTGCGCAGAGTCCAAGAGGCGCATCGACTCTTCGGAGAGGTAGCGGCGACAGACCACCCATTCGTCGTTCTGCTCGATGAGGATCGCGCCGGAGAGCCGGATCGCTGAAGCGTCGTTGGGGAAGATCCCGACGACGTCCGAGCGTCGGCCGATCTCGCGGTTGACGCGCTCGAGCGGGTTGGTGGAGCGCAGCTTGGACCAGTGCGACTGCGGGAACGCGTAGAACGCCAACAGGTCCTCCTCCGCTTGCTCGAGGAGCTCGCAGACCTTCGGGACCTGATCGGTGAGGCGGTCGAGGACCTCGCCGACCCGGCGCTTGGCCTCGGCCTGGTCGTGAGCGTTGAACACCTCGCGCAGCGCCGCGGAGACGAGGCCGCGCTGGGCTGGCCGGCAGTGGCCGTGCATGTTCCTGACGAAGTGAACGGTGCAGCGCTGCCACGGCGCGTCGAGGACTCGGGCGATCGCGCTCTTCAGGCCTTCGTGGTGGTCGCTGATCACCAGGCGCAGGCCTTGCAGGCCGCGGGCGCGCAAGCCTCTGAGGAACTCGGTCCAGAACGCCTCGGTCTCGACCTCGCCCAGGTCGAGACCGATCACCTCGCGTCGGCCGGTGTCATGGACGGCGTAGGCGATCACCAACGCCTTCGAGACCACCCGGCCGCGGTCGCGGACCTTGAGGTGCTTGGCGTCGAGCCACAGGTACGGATAGGCGCCCTCAAGCGGCCGCGACCGGAACTCCTCGACGTGCTCGTCGAGCTCGCGGCACATCCGGCTGACGCGGTCCTTGCTCATGCCCTGGATCCCGAGCTGCTCGACGAGCCGGTCGACCTTGCGGGTCGAGACGCCGTTGACGTAGGCCTCCATCACGACGCTGACGATCGCCTGCTCACAGCGCCGGCGCGGCTCCAGAAACGACGGGAAATACGACGGGCCAGACCGCGTCCTGGGGATCGCGAGCTCGATCTCGCCGACCCGCGTCTCCCAGCCGCGCTGGCGGTAGCCGTTGAGCTGTGTCACGCGCTCCGGCGACCGCTCGCCGCGCCCGGCGCCGGTCAGCGTCTGAACCTCGGCCTCCATCAACTCACGCACAACGAGCGCGACCGCGTCGCGCAGCAGATCTCCGTGCTCGCCGCTCATCGCTTTCGCGACGACATCGGCAGGGGTCATCATCCGGTCTTCGGCCATCGTGGTGCTCCTACTTGTCGTACTCCGGGAAGAGAACGACGAGCTTGGACGCCACGGTGGTCGGACTGAACTTCAGCCCGCGACCACCGCGCCCGCTACACCACTTCTACCGACGTGACCCGCCCGACGAAGCGCCGCATCGCTCCCGCGTGGGTCAAGGCCGACGGCGACGGGTGGCGCAAACGCCCGGGCAAGTGCCCGACGACGCACATGGACGAGCGGACCGCGCGGGCGACAGCCGCCGAGGTCGTGCGCAAGAGCACCCACGACCTGCTCGCCAAGGAAGCCGCACGACGCCGCGGCGACGAGGCACCGATCATGTTCCGTGAGATTGCGGCCGGGTACATGCGGTGGCTTGCCGAGGTCAAGGGGGCCAAGCCGTCGACGCTCCGCGATCACGGCTTCCTGCTCAGCGAGCCAGGTGTCCCGCATCTCCGAGGCTCCCGGGTCACGGCGGGCAGGATCATGGGCGCGCTTGGTGATCGTGTGGCTGGCGAGGTCACGACGCGCGACGTAAACGGGCTCCTCGACGAGATCGCCGCATCGAAGGTGTCGGCCCGAACGGTCAACAAGCACCGCAACCTCATCGCCGCGATCTACTCCTTCGCGTGCCAGGAGGCGACCTTCAATCTCACCGACAACCCGGCGGCTCGGGCGCAGCGGCGCCGCGAGCCCGAGGCCGGCGTCCTGGACTACTACGCGCCCGAAGAGGTCGAAGCGCTGGCGCGCGCGTTGGCCAGCGGCGCCCACCGGGACCCCGCGCGGCCCGCCGTCAGCGACGACGAGGAGATCTGGCGCCGCCACGAGGACGAGCAAGACGCGGAGATCGTCCGCATCGCCGCCTACACCGGCCTGCGACGCGGCGAGCTCGTCGCCCTTCGATGGCGGGACGTCGACTACGCCAAGCGCAAGATCGTCGTGCGCAGCGCGGTGAGCGGCGACGTCGTTGCTCTGTCGACCAAGTCAGGGCGCCATCGCGAGGTTCCGCTCAGCGACCAGGCCGTCGCGGCGCTCGACCGCCTCCAGCAACGTGAGGACTTCACGTCGCCCGCTGACCACGTTCTCGTCAACCGGGCCGGCGGACGCATCGAGGGGTCGGCGCTGCGCCGCCGCGTCGCCAGCGCGATGAGCGCAGCCGGTCTACGACCGCTGCGCTTCCACGACCTGCGCCACACCTTCGGGTCCCTGCTCGTCGCAGCCGGCGTCGACCTCGTGACAGTTCAGGCGGCCATGGGCCACGCCCGGATCACCACGTCTCAGCGATACCTTCACGCTCGTCCCGCTCACGAGGTCGCTGATCGCTTCACTGCGGCGTTCGACGGCACGCGAGGGTTCGCGGCCGACGCATCTGCGGTGACTTAGGCGAGCCCGTAGGTGAGCCGGTGCGGCGCTCGCCGCGGGCAGCCCTTGGTCGGTGGGGGTCGTGCGGGCGAGGTCGCGGTCTTTGAGGCGGTAGCTGTCGCCTTCGGGCGAGTGTATCGGGCGTGGTGAACGAGCCGATCGATCATCGTGCGGCGGTGACTTCGTCGCCAAAGATGTCGTCCCGGGCGCTGAAGGGCTCGCCGGCCGGCATCGGGCTCAGCGGTTCAACGACTCGCGGACGTCGCGGAGGAGCTGGTCCGATTCGGGGGTCGCCCCAAGGCCGCGGGCGATGGTGAGCGCGCCGACCATGGTGCAAAGGGTCGTGGCGGCGCGACGGCGGGCCTCGTCGTCGTCGCCGGCCGCCATCAGCGGTTGCAGCAGCTGAAGGTACCGGTTGATCTGCGTGCCGAACGCCTCTTGGGGTTCGCCTCCGAGGCGGGCGACGTCGGCGCCCAAAGCCGCGACGCCGCACCCTGTCCCGGGGTCGTCGCGGTGCTCCTGGGAGAGGTAGGCGTCGACGAACGCTCTCAGCAGGTCGTCCGATCCGGACTCGCCGGCCACCGCGGCGATGCGTGGTTCGCTGTCGACCATGGCGCGCTGGACCGCGGCAGCGATGAGCTCGTCGCGGGAGGCGAAGTGCTTGTAGAAGCCGCCGTGGGTGAGTCCGGCGGCGTTCATGATCTCGGCGACACCGGGCTGGTCGGTGCCAGCCTCGCGGATCCGGGTCGCAGCAACGGCGACGATCCGCTCGCGGCTTGCTGCCTTGTCGTCTCGTGTGCCTCGCATCACTTTTGGATGATAGCAATCATCTTTCGTGTTAGGATGACACGCATCATCCAAATGGGGTCACCGCGGTGATCCACGACCGAGGGACGGATATGCACGGCGACGGCACGGTGGGGATGGGCGCGAAGCGGTACCACGGCGTCTCGGGCTGGATCAGCACCAAGATCAAGGCTCCTGAGCCAGGCACGTTCGCCTGGAAGCTCAACACCAAGGTCACGCAGGCGCACGCGCGCCTCTTCCAGATCTCGGGTGGAAGATTGGGTGGCACGCTCGATGGGGCACCCCTGCTGGTGCTGCACCACACCGGCGCCAAGAGCGGCGTGCGCCGCCAGACGCCGGCGATCCACCTGCGCGACGGGGACGACCTCGTGCTCGTCGCGTCACTGCTCGGGAGCGAGAAGCACCCGGCGTGGTACTTCAACCTGCGCGCCCACCCCGACGACGTCGAGGTCGACGTCCGGGGCGGTCGTCGGGCGGTCCGCGCACGGCAGGCCAGCGACGAGGAGGCGACGGCGCTCTGGCCCCGGCTGATCGAGACCTACCCGCCGTTCGCGACCTACCGCGAGCGCACCGCGCGCGTCCTTCCCGTGATGATCCTGGAGCCCCGATGAGCGCCCCGGCGATCGCAGCGGACCTCACGGGCACCACCGCCGTGGTGACCGGCGCGTCGGACGGCATCGGTGCCGTGACCGCGAGGGAGCTCGCCCGGGCGGGCGCACGGGTCGTGCTGGCCGTCCGCAACGAGGCGAAGGCCCGGGCTGTCTCTGCGTCGTGGACGGGCAGGACAGAGGTCCGTCGGCTCGACCTCTCGAGCCTCGCGTCGGTCCGCGCGTTCGCCGACGGCTGGGACGGGCCGATCGATGTGCTGGTCAACAATGCGGGCGTCCTGCAGGCCGACACCACGCCGACCCAGGACGGGTTCGAGCCGCACATCGGCGTGAACCACCTTGGGCACTTCGCGCTCACGCAGCTGCTGCTGCGGTACGTCACCGGCCGTGTGGTCACGGTCAGCTCGGACCTGCACAAGCGGGGCCGTCTCGACGTCGACGACCTCAACTGGGAGCGTCGGACCCCGAGGGGTCTGCAGCCCTACAACGACTCCAAGCTCGCGAACCTCCTGTTCACCTTCGAGCTCCAGCGCCGCCTCGAGTCGTCCGGCAGCGCCGTCCTGTCCCTCGCTGCGCATCCCGGCGTCAGCAGCACCAACCTCGCCGTTGGCAGCGGCGGCCTGCTCGGCCGCGTGATGCGGCCCTTCATCAGCCTGGTCGGCCAGGACGTCGACGGTGGTGCCCGTCCGACGCTCCACGCGGCCACCCGGCCGTTGGCCGGAGGGTCGTACGTCGGGCCCGGGGGACCATTCGAGCTCCGCGGCGCACCCAGGCTCGTCACCGGCTCACGTCAGTCCCGCGACCCACAGCTCGCGCGCGACCTCTGGTCGAGATCGGCGGATCTGACCGCGACCGAAGCGCTTCCCTCGTCCCCCGTCTCCACCGACCCTGCAGGAGTCCCCGCATGACCACCGTCACGACCTGGAACACCGCGCCCACCCAGACCGTCGACGTCGGCGGCACCCCGTTCGCGTACCGCGAGCTCGGTCCGCGCGGCGGGACGCCGCTGGTGTTCCTGCACCACTTCACCGCCGTCCTGGACGACTGGGACCCGGACGTCATCGACCCGATCGCCCAGCACCGGCACGTCATCGCCTTTGACAACCGCGGCATCGGCGCCACGGGCGGGAAGGTGCCGCACACGATCTCGGCCATGGCCGCCGACGCCGCGGCGTTCATCCGGACTCTGGGTCACGAGCAGGTCGACCTGCTCGGCTTCTCGCTCGGGGGTGGAGTCGCGCAGGAGGTCACGCTGGAGCACCCGGACCTCGTTCGCCGACTGATCCTCACGGGGACGGGGCACCGCGGCGGCGGTGGCCTGACGAAGATGCCGCTGATCGTCGGCAGCGCGTACACGAAGGCCGCGCTGACCCGTCGCGATCCTCGACAGTTCCTGTTCTTCGACTCCGATGCTGTCGGCAAGAAGGCGGGGGAGGAGTACATCGCCCGGCTGAACCAGCGGTCGACCGATCGCGACCGCCCCATCTCCCACCAGGCCCGCATCGCGCAGCTCGCCGCCATCCGCGAGGCCGGGCTGGGGAAGCCGCGCAACCTCTCGAAGATCACGCAGCCGACGCTCGTCGCCAACGGCGACAACGACGTGATGGTCGCCTCGAGCCAGTCCCACGTGCTGGCCGAACGGATCCCGGGGAGCAAGCTGATCATCTACCCGAACTCCGGGCACGGCGGCATCTTCCAGTACCGCGAGCAGTTCGTGCCGGCCGTGCTCGAGTTCCTGGAGTCCGCCGACCCGACCGCCGGCACATGAGGACGCCCAGGCGGCTCGACCTCCCCGGCGCAACGGTCGCGATCACAGGCGCAGGAGGCGGACTCGGCGCCGCACTGGCGCGCGCCCTGCGCGCGCAGGGCGCGAACGTCGCCCTGCTCGATCTCGTCCCCGACGGGGTACAGGCGCAGGCCGCCCGGCTTGGCGGCGACCGCTACGCCCGCGGCTGGGAGGTCGACGTCCGCGACTTCGACGCCCAGCAGCAGGTCTTCGAGGAGGTCGCCGCGCACTTCGGCGCCATCGACGTCGTCGTTGCCGGGGCCGGCGTCCTCGGGCCGCTGCAGACGATCGGCGCGACCGACCCGGCCGGCTGGGACCGCGTCATCGACATCAACCTCGGCGGGGTCTGGCGCACGCTCAAGGCCGCGGCCCCGCACGTGCGGGAGACCGCCGGGCACCTCGTCACGGTCTCCTCGATGATCGCCTACGTCCACCCGCCGCTGCTGGCGAGCTACGCCGCGAGCAAGGCCGCGGTCGCCGCGATGACCGACGTCGTGCGCTTGGAGATGCGCGCCGTCGGTGTCACCGTCGGCAGCGTCCACCCGGTCATCTTCCGCACGCCGATGATCGGCGACGCGCTGGCCAGCCCGGCCGCCGTCGAGCTCGTCAAGGACTTCACCGGCGTCTTCAAGACCGCCGAGCTCGATGCCGTCGTCGACGGCATCGTCCGCGGTATCGAACGACGCGCCAAGCGCACGGTCGTGCCGCGCGCACACCGCCCGACCGTGCTCGTCCCCGGGCTCGCCCAGGCGGGCATCGAGCGACTCCTGTTCCGACCGCGCACCGTCGCGCGAGCCATCGACCTCGGCTCCGTGCCGACCCGCTGAGCCATGGCCGACTTCCTGACCCTGGACGTCTACCGCGACACCATCCGCGAGACCCCGGCGCGGCGACGGTCGATCCGCGCGGCGCTCGCCGATCGCCCCGCCGGGCTGCGCGCATACTCGATCAACTACGCCAACACGGGGACCTTCGACCTCGTCCCCCGGCACTACGGCACATGCCTGCTGCTGGCCTGGGACTCGGAGCAGGCGGCGCACGACGCGTGGCTCGGCCGTCTCGGCACCGCGGTGGGCGCCGGTGACTACCGGATGGACGCCGAGGTCACGCGAGCCCGCACTGAGCACGGCGACGATGATTGGCACGGCTGGGACCCTCCGACGAGGGCGCCACCCCGCTGACCAAGGACGAGCCGATGGTCGTTCTCGTCCACGGCATCGTCCGCCGCCGGTACCTGTCGACGTTCCTGCGCGACAACCTCCACGCCGCCAGCCGCGCGCGCCATCATCCCGGCCACCGCGGCAGCATCGACGTTCATCGGACGCCGCCGTTCGAGAACACCTCGATCAGCATCTGGAGCAGCCGCCGCGCCGCGCAGGACTTCGCCTACCAGCCCGGCGGCCACCTGCCCGCCATGAACCACGCGCGGGCGCTCGACACCCACACCGCCGGGGTCTACCTCCAGGTCCGGCCCCTGGCCAGCACCGGGAGCCTCGGGATCGACCAGGACGCACTGCCGGAACTGCCCGCTGCGATCAGATAGTCCGAGCGATCCACGCGCCCACGTCGGTACGGCCCGACTCGAGCGGTGTCGGCGCCGTACGCGCGTCGCGACTCGCATGCGGTGTTACTGCTTGACCGCCTTTCAGTGAGTTCGACAAGCGAACCGACGCCCGTCTTCGCCGCACGCGCCACGGCGCTTCCGCCATAGGATCGCTCCGCCGCCCGGACTCCTCAATCATCTGCAGACGGAGCTCGCCGTGAAACTCATCGACCTTTCCGCCCCGATTCTCGCCGGCCCTGCCGGCGCCCCGGACGTTCTTCGCGTCGACGTCGAGTTCGACGACCACGCGGCGGGTGCCGCGCAGATCCAGCAGATGTTCGGCGTCCCTCCCGAGCTGCTGAGGGACGGCGAGGGCTGGGCGGTCGAGACGTTCACCCGGCTCGGCACGCACAGCACGACCCACGTCGACGCGCCATACCACTACAACCGGACCGTAGCCGGCGAGCGTGCCGCGACGATCGACGAGCTGCCCCTGGACTGGTTCTACGCCCCCGGCGTCGTCCTGGACTTCGACGGCCGCGCGGACGGGGACGTGATCGACGTGCGCGACGTGCAGGACGCCCTGGCCCGAACCGATCATGAGCTGCGCGAGCGCGACATCGTGCTCGTGCGTAGCGGCTGCGACCGTTACCTGGGGCAGGACGACTACATGCGCCGCGGACCCGGTGTCTCGGCGGACGCGACGCGGTGGCTCTACGAGCGCGGCGTCCGGGTCATGGGGATCGACGCCTGGGGATGGGACCGACCGCTGCACATGCAGGCCGAGGAGGCTCTCGCTCGCGGTGCCGCCGGCATCTTCTGGGCAGCGCACCAGGTCGACCTCGCGTACTCGCAGATCGAGCGGCTTGTTGGCCTAGAGCAGCTGCCGCCCACCGGGTTCACCGTCTCCTGCCTTCCGCTGCGACTCATCGGTGCCAGCGCCGCGCCCGCCCGGGTGATCGCGATCGTCGACGCTGACTGAGCACACCTGGACGCGCTCGCCCGCGGCCGCGGCGCACCGCAGCACGCCGCGGCCCGAGACACTCGATGGGTGGCGGGCTTAGCTAAGCTCGCGAGGAGTTCGCCGTAGGACGCGGTTTTGCGCCCGGTCGTCATCGGCCGACGAACCGGGCCGGGCGCCGCTCGACGAACGACTGCAGCCCTTCATGACCGTCCTCGGTGCCGAAGAGCACCGCCATGTCCTTGTCGAGCCGCGCGAACGCGGCGGCCTCGCCCTCGAGGCGTGCCCGATGCGCGGAGGCGAGGGTCGTCTTGACACCGATCGGGCCCGACTTGGTCGAGATCATCTCGGCGAGCTCGACCGCCCGGTCGAGCTCTCGCCCGGGGTCCACCACCTCCTGCACCAAGCCGATGCGATGGGCCTCCTGTGCGTCGTAGGGCTCGCCCGTGAGCAGCCAGCGCATCGCATTGCCCCAGCCGGCGTCGCGCGGCAGGCGGATCGTCGCGCCGCCGAAGGCGTAGATCCCGCGATTGATCTCCATCTGGGCGAAGCGCGCGTTCGACGCGGCGATCCGGATGTCCGCCGCGAGCAGCAGCTCGATCGCAAGCGTCATGACCCAGCCCTGTACGGCGGCGACCAGCGGCGTCGTCCAGACGTTGTCTTTGCGCCATGGGTCTCGACGCCCGGGGGCGGTGAAGATCTCGTTGAGGCGGTCCTCGCGGATCAGCGGCCCGACCTCCGCCAGATCAAGGCCGCCGGTGAAGTGGTCGCCGTGTGCGAACAGCACGCCGCAGCGGATCTCGTCGTCGCTCTCCAACCGGTGGTAGGCCGCTGCCAGCTGATCGATGAGCTCGAGGTTGAACGCGTTGCGCTTCTCGGGCCGGTTCAGGCCGATCAGCAGCACGTGCCCTCGTTGCTCCACGGTCACGGAAGGCTGCGAGGCCGTCGTCGCTGCACTCGTCGTCTCGGTCACGGGGGTCCTTTGGTTGGGGGCGCCTGCTGACCGTAACCAGATTCAGTCGCTTTTTGCAACTAGAGGGCGGATCAGCATCGACCGCTGCGGTGCGCCATCAGTCCCGGACCGACGGCGGGAACGGTGTCGCGCGCATCGAGATCTTCGCCGCAACTCGAGCAAACGACGCGCGCTGCGACCCGCTCACCGCACGGCTTGTGCAGGAGCTCGACGGGGGGCGCTGCCAGTCCGGTCCACCGGTTGCCCCAGTCCATCAGGGCCGCGTAGATCGGGAAGAGCTCAAGGCCCTTCGCGGTGAGGCGGTACTCGTACAGCTCGCGCTGGGTGTGCGCGGAGTAGCGCCGGCGCTCGAGGATCCCCTGATCGACGAGCATCTTGAGCTTGTCGACCAGCACGTTCCGCGCTAGGCCGACGCCGCGCTGGTAGTCCTCGAACTTCCGGGCGCCGTTGAAGGCCTGACGCATCAGCACCCAGACCCACCGTTCCCCGACGACCGCTGATGATCGCGCGATGGCGCAGTTTTCGTCCAGCAGGTCGGCGTGCTTCATCGCCTCAGGGTACCCCTCGCGACGGCGTGGACGAGGCGCCAGCGCCGGCCCGCTTGGTAGCGAACTGCTACGACTCGCCGGGTTTCGATCGCGCTCGTCGCTCGGCCGCCCGCCGCAGCGGGTGTCCGGGCCCTGCGCCGGGGCCGGGCACCGCCATGGCCGCGCGCGCGTCGACTGCAACGCCGCACCGCGTGCAGATCGCGTGGGCGTCGAGGGTGCCGCCGCAGTCGCCCCGGTGCACTACGCGGGTGGGCGGCCCGATCGGGGTGGGCGCGTGTTCGTCACCCCATGTCAAGAGCGCATGGATCGCGGGGAAGAGGTCGAGCCCCGCATCCGTCAGGCGGTACTCGTGCCGCAGGGGCTTCTCCGAGTAGACGCGCTTTTCCACCACTCCTCGCTCGACGAGCTTCTCCAAGCGGGCGGCGAGCACGTTGCGCGCGACGCCCAAGTCGCCCTGAAGCTCCTCGAAGCGTCGCAGGCCGAGCAGCAGGTCACGAACGATGAGCAGCGTCCATCGCTCCCCGACCACCTCGAGTGCCCGGGCGATCGAGCAGACCTGCGTGTCGTAGCCGCTGCCGAGCACGGCTTCAGGCGGCGCCCTCGCGCGCCCCCGGCGTGAAGGTCACCGGCACTGAGGTCACCATGTTCGCCCAGGCCCCGGGCAGGCGCTCGACGGGCCCGGCGAGCTGCGCGTCGGGCATGCGCCGCACGAGCTCCTCGAGCACGATGCGGAGCTGGAGGCGAGCCAGTCCGGCGCCTAGGCAGAAGTGCCGGCCACCACCGCCGAATGCCTTGTGGTCGTTCTTCGCCCGCAGCACGTCGAAGCGGTCGGGGTCGTCGAAGACGGCCTCGTCGCGCGAGGCGCTCGTGTACCAGATGACGACCTGGTCGCCCTCGCTCACGACCTGTCCGCCGAGCTCGGTGTTCGTGGTGGCCGTCCGGGCGAAGAACTGGATGACCGACGTGTAGCGGAGGATCTCCTCGATGGCCCGGGGGATCAGCGACGGGTCCTCGCGCAGGAGGGCGAGCTGGTCGGGGTGCTCGAGCAGCACCTGGAACCCGTGGGCCTGGGTGTTGCGCGTCGTGTCGTTGCCAGCGAAGACGAGCAGCGCGAAGAAGACGAGGATCTGCGAGTCGTCGAGCTGCTGGCCGTCTACTTCGGCGGCCCGGAGGCGCATCACGAGGGTCTCGTCGTTGCCCTCAGCCTTCTGGCGCTCGATCTGCTCGTGGAGGTAGCCGGCCAGCTCGCCGAAGGTCGCCATAGCCCCGTTGGGCTCGGGGGTGTTCACGGACGCCGTGATCTGCTCGCTCCACTCGAAGAGCCGCGGGATGTCTTCGTCGGGCAGGCCCATCAGCTCCGCCAGGACGCCGAGCGGACCGGGCACTGCGATGTCCCGGACCAGGTCGCAGCTCCCGCGCTCGATGACCGCGTCGATGAGCCGTGTCACGCGCGCGCGGATCGCGTCCTCGAGCTTCGCCACGGCGTGCGGGGTGAAGGCCTTCTGGAGGATCTGCCGGTATTTCGTGTGCTGCGGCGGGTCCATGTACATCAGCAGGTTGCGGGTCAGGTCGAGCGGGACGACCTGGTCTGGGTGCAGGAAGACCCCGGCCCGGTGGGAGGAGAAGGTCGAGGGGTCCTTGGAGACCTGCGTGACGAGCTCGTGGGTGGTCACCGACCAGAAGCCCGAGTCCGGCCCGGTGGGGTTCCAGCGCACGGGGGCCTCGCGTCGCATCTGCGCGAAAAGCTCGTGCGGCGGCCCGTCGGCGTGCCACTTCAGGTCGGTGAGGTCGACGGACGAGAGGTCGGTCGACGCAAGCTGGGTGTTCATGTGCTGCTTCCTCCTCGGTTGGTGCAGGTCATCGCGCGGGAGCGGCGATCAGGTTCGGCGCAAGGCGGTATCGCTCTTCCCGGCGCTCGCGGTGCAAGCCGTCGATGACGGCCGACACGTACTCGGGACCGACGAGCTCGGTCCAGCCGGCAGGCCCGTTGGGGTGGTTGAGCCCGACGGTCACGCCCACCTCGAGGTCCTCGGCCGTCCCGACCGCCTCGCCCTGCGCGAAGGCGGCTTCGTTGACGAGCTGCGCGACGATGCGCCCCAGCACGAGCCCCGGTGCGTCTCCGACGTGCTCGACGACGTAGCCCAGCGCGGCGAAGCACTCCTCGGTGCGCCGGAGGGCCTCGGGGTCCGTGGTCGCGGAGGCCGTGACTTCGACGGCGCGTGCATCGGGCAGCGCGAGCGTGTGGAAGCCGACGGCGGACGCGTCGCCGCGCCGGCGGAGGCTGGTCGCGGCGCAGAGCACCGCGCGAGGCACGGACCCTTCGACGACGTGCGTCGGGTGGAGGCGACAGTCGAGCACGAGCCACGCCGCCGAGGCGTCCTCGGGCAGCGCGAAGTCTGCGCCTCGGAGTGCGTCGCGCAGGCGGTCGGCGATTGGGTCGTCGCCCTCGACGTGCACTGCGCGCCCGTCGCCTCCGGTCGGCGAGCGGACGGGGTCCGGAGGGCGGTGCGGTCCCCCTGCGTAGTCGTAGAAGCCGCGGCCGGACTTGCGGCCGGTTCGGCCGGCGGCGACGAGTCGCGCCTGCAACGCGTTGGGTCGCCAGCGCGGCTCTCCGAAGCTCTGCTCGAAGAAGGACCGGGCGATCGCCAGGTTGACGTCCACGCCGACCAGGTCGATCAGCTCGAAGGGGCCCATGCGGAAGCCGCCGCCGACCCGGCAGACCCGGTCGATCTGCTCGGTCGACGCGATGCCCTCCTGGGCGAGCTTGAGCGCCTCGCCGTAGAACGGACGGCCGCACCGGTTGACGATGAAGCCGATGCCGTCGGTGGCGGCGATCGAGCGCTTGCCCAGCCAGGCGACGACGTCCTCGGCGAGCTGGACGACCGCCTCGTCGGTGTCGACGCCCGGGATGACCTCCACCAGCCGCATGCGCGGGACCGGGTTGAAGAAGTGCATGCCGACGACGCGGTCGGGCCGGTCGACGCGCGCCGCAATGTCGCTCACCAGCAGCGAGGAGGTGTTCGTGGCCATGACCGCACGTCCGCCGGTCACCGCGCCGGCGCGGCCGAGCACCTCGGCCTTCACGGCGGCGTCCTCGACGACGGCCTCGACGACGAGCTCCGCCGCGCCGACGGCATCGAAGTCGGTCGTCACGTGCAGCCTGCTCAGAGCGCTTGCGGCTTCGACGGCTTGCATCCGTCCTCGCTCGACGGCTCCGTCGAGGTCGTCGCGGATGCGCTGCGTCGCCCGATCGAGCGCGGCGAGCTCCAGGTCGACGAGGTGCACGTCGGCCCCGGCGGTCGCCAGGACCTGCGCGATGCCCGCTCCCATCGTGCCGGCACCGATTACCGCGGCGTGCTGCACGGGAGCGGGGCCGCTCATGCGATCTGCTGCTCGTGCCCGGCCCAGAAGGGATCGCGGAGCTTGCGCTTGAGGATCTTGCCGGCTGCGGACTTGGGCAGCGGCTCGGTCCGCAGCTCGATCGTCTTGGGGACCTTGTAGCTCGCGATGCGCAGGCGGGCGACGTCGAGCAGCTCGCTCTCGCTGATGGACCCGGTGACCACCGCGACGGCGTGGACGGCTTCGCCCCAGCGTTCGTCGGGGACTCCGAACACCGCGACTTCGGCGACCAGGGGGTGGCAGTACAGGGCGAGTTCGACCTCGGTGGAGTACACGTTCTCGCCGCCCGAGACGATCATGTCCTTCAGGCGGTCGACCAGATGCAGATGGCCGGTGTCGTCCAGGAACCCGAGGTCGCCCGAGTGGTACCAGCCGTCGACGAAGGCCGCCTCGGTCTGCTCGGGCTTGTTCCAATATCCGGGGGAGACGTTCGCGCCGCGGACGCGGACCTCGCCGACCTCCCCAGGGGGCACCCGCTGGTGGCGCGTGTCGACGATCTCCAGCTCGACGCCGATCGCGGCGTGACCGCAGGAGCGGCCCTGGGGCTGGTCGAGGAGCAGGTGCTCGTCCGGGAGCAGGGTCAGGATCGGCGCGGTCTCCGTCGCGCCGTAAATGTGCATGAGCGACGCCTCCGGGAACGTTTCGCTGACCGAGCGCAGCAGGGCGGGACCCGCGGGCGCGCTCCCGTGGCTGATGAGCCGCAACGTCGAGACGTCCCTCGGGCGGCGCCGCTGCTCCTCGACCACGGCGCCGAGCATCGCGGGGACCAGGAGCGTGGCGGTGACGCCCTCGCGCTCGATCGTGTCCAGGAGCGCTGCGGGGTCGAACGCCGGGAGGATGACCTGCCGGCCTCCTGACCCCAGGGTCGCCAGGACGGCGATCGTCCCGGCGGCGTGGAACATCGGGGCGACGATCAGCCATCGGATGGCCTTGTCGAAGGCCCAGGCGCCCATCAGGTTGTCGGCGTTGGCGTCGAGGTTGCGGTGGGTGAGCATCACGCCCTTGGCCGCGCCGGTGGTCCCCCCGGTGTAGAACAACCCCGCGAGGTCGTCGGCGCCCACGTCGGCCCACTCAGCGGGCGGGCTGGCTGTCAGCGCGGCTTCGTAGGCGTCGGGGAGCTCGAAGAACGTGTCGACCGCGTCGCCCAGGTGAGACCAGGCGGGCGTCGCGAAGAGGACCTTCGCGCCCGAGTCCTGCAGGGCGTACCGCAGCTCGACCTCCGTGTGCCGCGCGTTGAGCGGGACGATCACGAAGCCGCCGCTCGGGGCTGCGAGGTACAGCTCCAGCAGCCGGTGGCAGTTCGGGGCGACCACCGCGACCCGATCGCCGCGCTGCAGGCCCGCAGCACGCAACGCCGCGACGAGCCGGCCGGCACGGTCGTGCAGCTCGGTGTACGTGAGAGTGACGTCACCGCACACCGTCGCGACGGCGTCCGGGTCGAGCTCCAGCCCGCGCTGCAACGACGCGGAGATCACGGGCGCGTAGGGGCCGGGGTCTTGTCGAGGAAGGCGGCCATACGTTCGGCGTAGGCCGGATGCTCGCTCGCCGCCTGCTGCAGCTGGCGCTCGAGCTCGAGCTGGTCGTCGAAGGTCCCGCTGGTCGCCGCGGCCAGCAGCCGCTTGGTCATTCCGACCGCCTCACCCGGTGCCGCGGCCAGGGATGCCGCTCGCTCGCGGGCGCGGTCCAGCAGCACGTCGGGCTCGACGACCTCGTTGACGAGCCCCAGATCGAGGGCTTCGGCCGCGGGCAGCTTCCGGTTGCTGGTGAGCCACTCGAAGGCGGCGGACTCCCCGAGCAGCTTGGTGGCCGACCAGCTCAGACCGGCGTCCGGCACGAGGCCGATGGCGATGAAGGCGGGGACGAAGCTCGCCTTGGTCGACGCCACGCGCAGGTCGCAGGCCAGCGCCAGCCCGGCGCCCGCTCCGGCCGCGACGCCGTTGATCGCCGCGATGACCGGCTTGTCGAGCGCCTTGATCGCCCGGAGGTTCGGGTTGAAGTAGCGCCGCAGACGCTCACCGGGACCGATCTCCGAGTTCTGAGCCTCCGCCAGGTCCTGACCGGCGCAGAAGGCACGGCCTGCACCCGTCAGCACGACCGCGCCGACGTCCGCTCCGCGCGCGTCCTTGAGCGCCTTCAGCAGGTCGGTGTGCACCTCGACGGTGAGGCTGTTGAGCGCCTCGGGCCGGTTGAGGGTGATCTCGAGCACTGCGCCGTCGCGGGCTACTTCCAGGACCACTTGGGGCTCCTTCGTTCGATGAACGCGGACAGGCCTTCGCGGGCGTCCTCCGACGCGAAGGCCAGGTAGAGCGACTTGCGCTCGTAGGCCAGGCCGTCGGCGAGACCGAGGTCGGCGGCGCGGTCGACGGCTTCGCGCGCAAGCCGCTGGGCGATCGGCGCTTTCGAGGCGATGGCCCGAGCCATGGCCTGCGCTTCGTCGAGCAGGCGTTCCTTCACCGCGACACGAGCGACGAGCCCTGCGCGCTCCGCCTCTCGCGCGTCGAGCGTGCGGCCGGTGAGGATGACGTCCATGGCCTTCGCCTTGCCGATGGCGCGGACCAGGCGCTGTGTGCCTCCCGCGCCGGGGATGATTCCCACGCCGGTCTCGGGCTGCCCGAACGTCGCGGTCTCGGAGGCGATGATGATGTCGCAGGTCATCGCCAGCTCGCAGCCGCCGCCGAGGCAATGTCCGGAGACGGCGGCGATGGTCGGTGTGGCGAGCGCCCGCAGGCGGTCCCACTGCTCGACGCGATCGGCGAATGCGAACTCCATCGCGGTGGTCGAGCTCATCTGCTTGATGTCGGCGCCGGCGGCGAAGGCGCGCTCTGACCCGGTGACGACGATTGCGTGCACGTCCCGGTCTGCGTCCAGGGCGATCAGGGCCTCGAGGAGCGCGCGCATCATCTCGTCCGACAGGGCGTTCAGCTGGCGCGGGCGGTTCATCTGGACGGTCGCTGTCGCGCCGTCCCGAGAGACCACGACTGCGGGCCCCTCGTCCTGCTGCGGCTGCGCCGTGGGCGCGCCCGTTGATGACACAACTCCTCCTGACCGTAGTACGACCGACCGATCGGTCGTCACCGTACACCGGGTGCGCGAGCCGCGTCAAGGCGGTGCGTTCCGCGGGCGTCTCGCTAGCTCAGGCCTGCCACGAGGAGCGCCCAGAACGCGTCAGCCTCGCGGTCGACGTCGATCTCGTGGGTCATCCACGTGAGGGCCCAGTTGGCCACCGAGAAGAAGGCGAGGACCGCCCGGCGGACGTCGAGGTCGGCGCGGAGGTCGCCTTCGGCGACGGCGCGCTCGAACATCGTCGTGACGCGGCGCTCGTAGTCTCGGCGGTCGGCGAGGAACTGTCGGCGTGCCGCCTCGCCGAGGTACCGCCACTCCTGCAGCCACACGGTGGCGACGTCGAGCTGGCGGTCCACGACGCGCAGGTGCGCTTGGAGCGCAAGTCGAAGTGCGTCTCCCGCGCCGGCGTCCTTCGGGATCGCGTCCAGCGCCTCGTGGTACGCCTCGGCGCCCGCCAGGGCGATCTCCGCGAGCAACTCCTCCTTGCCGGAGATGTGGGAGTAGACCGACGCCTTCTGCAGGCCCGTTGCCGCTGCGAGATCGGCGATGGAGGTCCCGTGGTACCCCCGCTGCGCGAAGAGCCGCGCGGCCTCGATGGAGAGTCGCTCGCGTGTGTCCACGGGCGGAAGCTTAGGTGCGCCGGAGGCGGACCGGCCTAGACGGCTTCCAGGCCGACGGCGATGCCCTGCCCGACGCCGACGCACATCGTGCACACCGCGCGGCGGCCGCCGCGATGACGGAGTTCGAGTGCCGCGGTCAGCGCCAGGCGCGCGCCGCTCATCCCGAGCGGGTGACCGAGTGCGATCGCGCCGCCGTTCGGGTTCACGTGGTCGGCGTCGTCCGGGAGCCCGAGGTCGCGCAGGACCGCCAAAGCCTGGGCCGCGAACGCCTCGTTGAGCTCGAGGACGTCGACGTCGTCGATGGTCCAGGTGAGTCGGTCGAGCAGCTTGCGTGTGGCGGGCACCGGGCCGTAGCCCATGATCCGCGGCGCAACCCCGGCGGTGCTGCCGCCGACGACGCGTGCGAGCGGACGCAGACCATGGCGTTCCACAGCGGTCTCCGACGCGACGAGCAGCGCCGCAGCGCCGTCGTTGACGCCTGAGGCGTTGCCGGCCGTGACGCTTCCGCCTGTCCGGAACGGGGTCTTGAGCTTGGCCAGCGCGTCGACCGTCGTTTGGCGCGGGTGCTCGTCGCGGTCGATCAGGGCGGGGGGCCGGCCGCGGCCGGCGAACACCGGCACTGCGACGATCTCCTCGGCAAGGCGACCGCGCTCCTGCGCCCTCGCGGCGCGCTCTTGCGAGCGCACCGCGAATGCGTCCTGGTCTGCGCGCGAAACGGTGAAGTCGGCTGCGACGTTCTCGGCTGTCTCGGGCATCGAGTCGATCCCGAAGCGCTCGGCGAGCGCCTCGTTGACGAAGCGCCAGCCGATGGTCGTGTCGTGCACCTGCGCGTCCCGGCTGAACGCCTTGTCGGCTTTGGCCATCACGAACGGGGCGCGGCTCAGGCTCTCGACGCCGCCCGCAACGACGAGGTCCGCTTCGCCGGAGCGGATCTGACGCGCTGCCATGAGCACGGCGTCCAGCCCCGAGCCGCAGAGGCGGTTGACCGTCGTCGCGGGGACCGAGTCCGGGAGTCCGGCGAGGAGGACCGCCATCCGCGCGACGTTGCGGTTGTCCTCGCCGGCCTGGTTGGCGCATCCCAGGAAGACCTCGTCGATCTCGGCCCCGAGGGAGCCGGGCTGACGCTCCAGCAGCTCGCGGAGGACGAGCGCGGCGAGATCGTCGGGACGGACGCCCGCGAGCGCCCCGCCATACCGGCCGATCGGGGTCCGGATCCCGTCGACGATGTAGGCGTCGGTCATGGTCATGCTCCTCCTCGTTGGGCGAGCGTGGCGCTGTGACCACGCAGTTCTGCGATCACGTCACCGTCCTGACGTGTGACCCGCACGTCGTAGATGCCGGACCGGCCGGCGCGAGCGCGCTCGATCGCCTCCGCGATGAGCTCGTCGCCCCGTTGCGCGGGGCGCAGGAAGGAGATCTCGCACTGCCGCGCGACCGTCACCTGCCCGTCGGTGTTGCAGGCGAACGCGAAGGCCGTGTCGGCCAGGGTGAAGAGCAGTCCGCCGTGGGCCATGCCGTGGCCGTTGAGCATTTCCTCACCGACACGCATGCGGGAGACGGCGTGACCTGGGCCGAGGACCTCCGTCCGGATCCCGAGCGTCGCCGACGCGCGATCGTTCTCGCGCATGAGGTCGGTTGAAGCCCGCGCGCGGTCGACCTGGGCCTGATCCACATTCACACCAGATAATGCTACCGACCGATCGGTCGTCATGGTAGTCTCAATCCACCGAACCCTCGGAGGAGACCGATGACGACGCAGACCGCCCCTGTTCATACTCCATCGTCAGAGCTGTTCGAGCGTCACCGCGACGTGCTCGACGGTGCGCTGGCGGCGATTACCTCGCGCGGGTGGTTCACCGCCTACCCCGAGAACGCCAAGGCCTACGGCGAGGACGCCGGGCCTGCCGGCAAGCGCGCGTTCGAGGAGCTGCGGGGTGCGCAGTTCGCCATCGGTCAGCCCACGACGGGTTCGTGGATCGGGGCCGAGCGCTCGCCTTACGGCTTCGACCTGGGCATCACCTACCCCCAGCTCGACGTCGACGCCGCGCTGACCCGGGCGACCGAGGTCCTGCCCGCCTGGCGTGACGCCGGCGCCGAGGCCCGCACGGGCGTGCTGCTGGAGGCGCTGCACCAGATCAACGCGCGTTCGCACGAGCTCGCCCACGCGGTGATGCACACGACCGGCCAGGCGTTCCCGATGGCCTTCCAGGCCGGTGGCCCGCACGCCCAGGAGCGCGCGTTGGAGGCGCTGGCCTACGCCTACCAGGCGATGTCGGCGGTGCCGGCCGAGGCGATCTGGGAGAAGCCGCAGGGCAAGCGGCCGCCGCTGCGCATGCGCAAGCAGTTCACGGTGGCGCCCCGGGGCGTCGGCCTGGTCATCGGGTGCAGCACCGTCCCGACCTGGAACAGCTACCCGGGCCTGTTCGCCAGCCTGGCCACCGGCAACCCCGTCGTCGTCAAGCCCTCGGCCGGTGCCGTGCTGCCGCTGGCGATCACCGTGGCGATCCTGCGCGACGCGCTCGAAGCTGCCGGCTTCAGCGGGGACCTCGTGACCCTCGCCGTCGAGGAGGCGGGCGGGACGATCGCCGCCGACCTCGCCGTCAGGCCCGAGATCCGGATCATCGACTACACCGGCTCGAGCACGTTCGGGGACTGGCTGGAGCGCGAGGCCAAGCAGGCCGTCGTCTTCACCGAGAAGGCCGGAGTCAACACGGTGGTCATCGACTCCACCGACGACTACAAGGGCGTGCTGCAGAACCTCGCGTTCACCCTGTCGCTCTACAGCGGGCAGATGTGCACGACGACGCAGAACGTCTACGTGCCCCGCGACGGCATCGACACCGACATGGGCCGCAAGAGCTTCGAGGAGGTCGGAGCCGACCTCGCGGGCGCCGTGGACGGGTTCCTCTCCGATCCCGCTCGCGCTGCCGGCGTACTCGGCGCGATCGTCAACGACGACATCGTCGCGCGCACCGACGCCGCCGGGGAGCTCGGCGACGTGCTGCTGGCCACCAAGGCGCTCGAGCACCCGGAGTTCCCCGACGCGACCATGCGCAGCCCGGCCATCGTCGCCGTCGCCGGCACCGACGCCGACGCGACGCAGACCGAGCACTTCGGGCCGATCGCCCTCGTCGTCCCCACCGACGGCACCGCCGCGTCGCTCGAGCAGCTCGAGCGCGGCGCCTTGGCGCACGGCGCGATGACCGCCGGCGTCTACTCGACAAGCGAGGACGTGCTCCAGGCCGCCCGACAGGCCGCCCTGACCGGGGGCGTCGCGCTCTCGGAGAACCTCACTGGAGGCGTGTTCGTCAACCAGTCGGCCGCTTACTCGGACTTCCACGGCACAGGCCTCAACCCTGCGGCGAACGCCTCGTTGTCCGACGCTGCGTTCGTGGCGCCTCGCTTCCACGTTGTGCAATCGCGCCGGCACATCGCCGAGGAGGCGACCGCCTGATGTACGGACTTCCCGAATCCGGCGACCCCGACCAGGGTCCCGACGAGCCGGCCGACCTCGTGGCGCGGTTCGACCGCCTGGTGGCCGCCGAGGAGCGGATCGAGCCGCGGGACTTCATGCCCGAGGCCTACCGCAAGACCCTCATCCGCCAGATCGCGCAACACGCGCACTCCGAGATCATCGGCATGCAGCCGGAGGGCAACTGGATCTCGCGCGCGCCGTCGCTGCGCCGCAAGGCCATCCTGATGGCCAAGGTCCAGGACGAGGCCGGGCACGGCCTGTACCTGTACTCGGCGGCCGAGACGCTCGGCGTCAGCCGCGAGGACCTGCTCGACCAGCTGCACACCGGCCGGCAGAAGTACTCCTCGATCTTCAACTACCCCACGCTGTCGTGGGCGGACATGGGCGCGATCGGGTGGCTGGTCGACGGCGCGGCGATCATGAACCAGGTCCCGCTGACGCGCTGCTCCTACGGGCCCTATGCACGGGCGATGACGCGCATCTGCAAGGAGGAGAGCTTCCACCAGCGCCAGGGCTTCGAGATCATGACCACGCTCGCCCGTGGAACGGCTTCCCAGCACGCGATGGCCCAGGATGCGCTGGACCGCTGGTGGTGGCCGTCCCTGATGATGTTCGGTCCGCCCGACGACGAGTCGCCCCACACCCAGCAGTCGGTGGCGTGGAAGATCAAGCGCTTCACGAACGACGAGCTGCGCCAGAAGTTCGTCGACGCCACCGTGCCGCAGGCCGAGGCGATCGGGCTTCGCGTGCCCGACCCCGACCTCGCGCTGGACGAGGAGACCGGGCACTACCGGTTCGGCGCCCTCGACTGGGAGGAGTTCTGGCAGGTGGTCAAGGGCAACGGG
Organism: Paraconexibacter sp.; assembly: GCA_041603715.1. Taxonomy (GTDB): domain Bacteria; phylum Actinomycetota; class Thermoleophilia; order Solirubrobacterales; family Solirubrobacteraceae; genus Paraconexibacter. The sequence goes on from JBFIDS010000001.1 coordinate 21,273, forward strand.
CCCTGCAACCACGAGCGACTGGAACGCCGCACCAACGCCCATCGGGAAGGGCAGTGGGTCCGCGAGGCGGCGCTCGCCTACGCCGCCAAGCAGCGCGAGCGCGAGGCCGTAAGCGCATGAGCCAGCCGGGGGAGTGGCCGCTCTGGGAGGTCTTCATCCGCGCCAAGCGGGGGCTCTCCCATCAGCACGTCGGCAGCCTGCACGCCGCCGACGCGGAGACGGCTGTCCGCAACGCGCGCGACGTGTACACCCGCCGCCAGGAGGGCGTGTCGATCTGGGTCGTCCCCGCGGCCGACATCACCGCCTCCTCACCCGACGAGAAGGACGCCTTCTTCGACCCGGCTGCCGACAAGGCCTACCGGCATCCGACGTTCTACGAGATCCCTGAAGGCGTGCAGCACATATGAGCGCGACCGTCACCGACCAGGACGTCGCGATCTACGCGCTGCGGCTCGGCGACGATGCCCTCGTCCTCTCCCACCGACTCGCCGAGTGGGCGGCCTCGGCGCCCGAGATCGAGGAGGACATCGCGCTGACGAACATCGGTCTCGACCTCCTCGGTCAGGCGCGCAACCTGCTCACGCTCGCCGGCGCGCGCGAGGGCGAGGGCCGGGACGAGGACGCGCTCGCGTTCGGCCGCAACGAGCGCGAGTTCTCCAACGTCCAGCTCGTCGAGCAGCCCAGGGGCGACTTCGCCGCGACGATCGCCCGGCAGCTGCTCTTCTCCGTCTACCAACTGCCGCTCTACGCCGAGCTGACCGGGTCGGCGGACGAGGACCTCGCGGCGATCGCCGCCAAGGCCGTGAAGGAGGTCCGCTATCACCGCGACCACGCCGCGGGCTGGCTGCTACGCCTGGGCGACGGGACCGAGGAGAGCAGCAGGCGCATGCAGGACGCCCTGGACCGGATCTGGCCGTTCCACCACGAGCTCTTCGAGACCGACGAGCTCCTCGACCGCCTCGTCGCCGCGGGGGTCGCGGCCGACCCGCAGGTCCTCCACCGCTCGTGGCTCGACGGGGTCGTGCCGCTCGTCGAGCAGGCCACGCTGCGCGTCCCGGAGGACGGTATGCGCCGGCCGACAGGCGGCCGCGCCGGCCGCCACGGCGAAGCGCTCGGGCACATGCTCGCCGAGATGCAGTGGCTGCACCGCTCCGAGCCGGGAGCCCGCTGGTGAGCACCTCCACGATCGAGCGGCTCGTCGGCGCCGTGCCCGATCCGGAGATCCCGGTGCTCACCCTGGCCGACCTCGGGATCCTGCGAGGGGTCGGCGAGCAGGGCGGGCGCCTGGTCGTGCAGCTGACGCCCACCTACAGCGGCTGCCCGGCCATCGACCCGATCCGCGAGGAGGTCCGACGCGTCCTCGACGACGCCGGCTACGGCGAGGTCGAGGTCAAGATGGTGCTGGCACCGGCGTGGACGACGGACTGGATCACCCCCGCGGCGCGCGAGAAGCTGCGCGCCTACGGGATCGCTCCGCCCGACCCGGTCACGCACGGCGCGGGGTGCGGCTTCATGGCTGCCGGTCCGGTCCGGTGCCCGCGCTGCAGCTCCGAGGACACCCGGCAGATCAGCGCGTTCGGCTCGACGCCGTGCCAGTCCCAGCACGCGTGCAACGCGTGTCTGGAGCCCTTCGACCGCTTCAAGAGCATCTGATGAGCTCGCCCGTCGCCGACCCGTCGCGTCACGCGCTGCACACCTTGCAGGTCATCGACGTCCAACCGCTCACCGACGACGCGGTCGCCGTCAGCTTCGGCGTCCCGGACGAACTGCAGGAGCTGTTCGCCTTCACCCCTGGCCAGCACGTCGCACTCGTGCGCACGCACGAGGGCGAGGAGATCCGGCGCAGCTACTCGATCTGCTCGCCGGCCGGCGGGCCGCTGCGTGTCGGGATCAAGCTCCTGCCCGGCGGCGCGTTCTCCACTTGGGTCCACGACGGCTTGCAGGTGGGCGACGAGCTCGCCGTCCTGCCGCCCTCAGGACGCTTCACCCTCACGCCGGACCCAGCCGCGCGCCGGCACGTCGTCGCGGTCGCCGCAGGCTCGGGGGTGACACCCGTGCTCTCCGTGCTCGCCTCGGTGCTGGAGGCCGAGCCCCTCAGCCGCTGCACGCTCATCTACGGCAATCGCACGTCGCGCTCAATCATGTTCCTCGAGGAGATCGAGGACCTCAAGGACCGTCACGGTCCGCGGCTTCAGCTCGTGCACGTCCTGTCACGGGAGGCGCAGCAGGTCGAGCTGGCCAACGGCAGGATCGACGCCGACAAGATGCGACGGCTCCTCGAGACGCTGCTGCCTGCCGCCGGCGTCGATGAGTGGTTCCTCTGCGGCCCGCTCGGGATGGTCGACGACGTCCGCACGACCCTCCTGGATGCCGGCGTCGAGAAGTCGGTCATCCACCGGGAGCTGTTCTTCGCAGAGGAGGCACCACGCGCTGCTCCGCCCGCCGCCGATGGGCCGCCGAGCGCCGACGCGACGGTGGCGGTGGTGCTCGACGGTCGCCGCACCGAGCTGTCGGTCCCCCAGGACGGCCCGGCGGTCCTCGACGTCCTGCTCGCGCTCCGACCCGACGCGCCGTACGCGTGCAAGGGCGGGGTCTGCGGCACGTGCCGCTGCCGTGTTATCGAAGGCGAGGTGCGCATGGACCACAGCTATGCGTTGGAGGACGACGAGATGGCCGCCGGGATCGCGCTGGCCTGCCAGGCGCACCCGATCACCGACACCGTCGTCCTGGACTTCGACGCGGCCTGATGCCGCGTAACTGAAAGTCACACACCCTCTAGGAGGCCCCATGCCGCTCGTCAAGATCTCTCTCAACAAGACCACCACCGAACGTGCCCAGGCGATCGGTCGCTGTGTCTACGACGCGATGCGCGAGACCATCGGCATCCCCGAAGGGGACAACTTCCAGGTGTTCAACCACTGCGAGCCCGGCGAGCTCGTCTTCGACCCCTCGTGGCCCGGGATCGAACGCACGGACGGGTTCATGTTCATCGAGATCATGCTCGGCCGAGGCCGTGAGACGGCCGCAAAGCAGGCGCTGTTCGCTCGCATCACCGAGCTGCTCGAGGAGCGGTGCGACGTGCGACCCGAGGACGTGATGATCGGGCTCGTGGGCTGCGAGATCGACGACATGTCGCTCGGTCAAGGACGAGCCCAGTTCGTCGAGAACCCGCCCGCTCGACTGGCCAACCAGGCCGCCGGCGACGCCGGATAGGAGCGGCGCCGACTGAGATCCGACGGTCCTCCGTCGGATCGCGCACCTGTCCTTGACGCCAGTCGACGGTCATGGCTAAGGTACGACCGACCGTTCGGTCGTAAGTAACACGCAAGCATCACGAAGAGGAGACGTCGTGCCGAACTACGAGTTCACCCTCACCGCCGGGTCCGCGAGCGCATCGCGCAAGCGGGAGATCGCCCAGGCCATCACCGAGGCGCACTGCCGCGTTACCGGCGCCCCCGCGGTCTACGTCAACTGCACGTTCATCGAGCTGCCCGAGGACGCCCTCTGGCAGGCGGGCGAGCTCCTTCCCGGCGCGAAGATGATCGGCCTCGTCCGACAGCGCCCCAAGGAGCTCATGGAGGAGCTGCTGCTCGCCCTGGGCCACGCGTGGGCGGAGGCCACGGGCGAGCCGTTCGACAAGGCGGCGATGGCCCTGATCGCGGTCCCCGGCCACCAGACGCTCGAGAACGGCGCCCTGCTGCCCGAGGCCGCGGATGACTGACGGACGTCACGGCCCCGACGAGGCGACGCGATGAGGTTCGTGCGGCACCGCACCTCGATCGGGCCGACCCTGGCCGTCCTGGTCGACGAGGAAACCATCGCCGACCTGCCCGACGGGTCGGAGCTGGCCGCGCTGCTGGCCACCGATGGTCTGCTCCACGACGTGGGGGAGCAGGCCGTTCGCGGCGGCAAACGCTCGCAGCTGGCGGATGCCCAGCTCATGGCGCCGCTGGACCCGCCGACCTTCCGCGACTTCTCGACGTTCCCCGAGCATCTGAAGGGGGGCCTGAAGCTGCTGGACCCCGCAGCCGAGCTGCCTCCGGAGTTCTGGGAGATCCCGGCCTTCTACTTCTCGAACCCCTACGCGATCTGCGGCCCCAATGACGACGTCCCCGTCCCCCCGGGCTGCAAGCTGTTCGACTTCGAGCTCGAGGTGGGCGCCGTGGTGGGTCGCGTCGGTCAGGACCTCACCGTCGAGGCGGCCGCGGACCACATCGCAGGGTACGTCGTCCTCAACGACTTCTCGGCGCGCGACGTCCAGTTCCACGAGATGCGCATGCACCTCGGGCCGGTGAAGGGCAAGGACACCGCCACCTCCCTGGGGTCGGTCTTCGTGACCGCCGACGAGCTGGAGCCTCGCCGATCGGGGGCCTCCTTCGACCTCGAGATGGAGGTCCGCGTCAACGGCGAGCTCGTGGGCAGCGACCGGCTGGACAACATGGCCTGGACGTTCCCGGCCCTCGCGGCCTACGCCTCGCGCGCCACCACCATCCGGCCCGGGGACCTGCTGGGCTCGGGCACCTGCCAAGGCGGGTGCCTCGCCGAGCTCTGGGGCCGACACGGCTGGGACCACCACCCGCCGCTGAAGCCGGGCGACGTCGTGAGCACGACCGTCGACGGCCTCGGTGGAACCAGCAACCGCATCGTCGAAGGCCCCCAGGGTCACCCCATCACCCCCTGGGCGTCGGAGACGACGTCCACCGAGCCGTGAGAGATCAGCGATGAGCGACGCCCAGCAGTCGAACGAGTCCGCGGACTACGTCATCGTCGGAGCGGGCGCGGCCGGTGCCGCCCTGTCGGCACGGTTGAGCGAGGGCGGCCATCACAAAGTTGTCCTCCTCGAAGCCGGTGGATCGGATCGCGCGCAGGCGGTGAACGTCCCCGCCGCCTTCTCGCAGAACTTCAAGACCGAGCGGGACTGGGATTACCAGACGACCCGGCAGCCGGCGCTCGAGAACCGCTCGATCTACTGGCCCCGAGGGCGGATGCTCGGCGGCAGCACCTCGATGAACGCCCTGATGTGGGTGCGCGGCTTCGCGCAGGACTACGACCGCTGGGCCGAGCTCGCCGGCACGGACTGGTCGTTCGACGCCCTCCTGCCCTACTTCCGCCGCGTCGAGCACGTCGCCGGGTCCGACGACCCCGACCACGGGACTGCGGGCGCGATCCAGATCCAGCCCCTCCGTGACCCCCTGCCCCTGACCCGCGCGTTCCTGGACGCCGCAGAGGAAGCCGGGCACGTCGTCGAAGCCGCCAACGGCCGCACCCCGGCGGGCTTCAGCCAGACGATGGTCACCATGGACCGCGGCGCCCGCTCCAGCGCGGCCGGGGGCTATCTGAAGCCGGCTCGCTCACGGCCGAACCTCGTCGTGCACACCGGCGCGCACGCCACCCGCGTGCTGTTCGAGGGCACCCGCGCCGTCGGCGTCGAGTTCGAGCAGGACGGGCAGCTCCGCACCTGCCGGGCCGGCCGCGAGGTGGTGCTCTGCGGCGGGGCGATCAACACCCCGCAGCTGCTGCAGGTCTCCGGCATCGGCGATCCCGACCTGCTGCGCTCCCACGGGATCGACGTCCTCGTCGACGCGCCCGACGTGGGACGCCACCTGCGTGACCACCTCGTGGGCTCCCTCGTCGCCGAGGTCGAGGGCGGCACCCTGCTCGACGTCACCAGTCCCCGAGCCCTCGCCAGCTACCTGCTGCGGCGGCGCGGCATGCTCACCTCGAATGTCGCCGAGGCCTACGGCTTCCTGCGCGTCGGCGACGGGCCCGGGCTGCCCGACATCGAAGTGCTCTTCGCCCCGTGCGCCTACGTCGATGAGGGCCTCAACGGCATCCCCTCGCACGGGATCACCGTCGGGGCGATCCTGCTGCAGCCCGAGAGCTCCGGGGTCGTCGAGATCACCAGCCGCGACCCGCGGAAGAAGGCCTCGATCGACCCGCGCTACCTCTCCGACCCCGACGGACGCGACCTAGAGATCCTGACCGCCGGCCTCGAGGCCTGCGGGGAGCTCCTCGCCGCGCCGAGCCTCAAGGCGCACACCACGGGCCGATTCGTGCGTCCGCTCGGCGGTGAACGGATGAGCCCCGAGGACCGCGTGCGCGCCGCCATCACCCGTCACGCCCACACGCTGTACCACCCGGTCGGCACCGCCCGGATGGGCACTGACGGGGCCAGCGTCGTCGACCCGCAGTTGCGGGTGCGGGGCGTCGAGGGCCTGCGCGTCGCCGACGCCTCGATCATGCCGCAGATCATCCGCGGTCACACCAACGCCCCCTCGATCGTCATCGGCGAGAAGGCCGCCGATCTGATCGCCGGCAGCGGTGCCGACCATGCACCGACCGTCTCCCACAGCGTCGCAGCGGCAGCGTCCGCGCACCCGTGAACTCCATCCTTCGCCGCCTCGAGAAAGGCTGACCTCATGCCAACCACCTCATCCACCGCGACGCCCCCGAACGCCGCCTCCGCCGCGTCCCCCGCGGACGTCGTCGCCCGCCTGCGCGCGACCTTCGCCACCGGCCGCACCCGCGACCTCGAGTGGCGGCGCCGCCAGCTGGAGGGCATTGAGCGGCTGGTGTCCGAGCAGGAGCCCGCGATCGCCGAGGCCATGGCCGTCGACCTGGGCCGCACGCCGCACGACACGTGGCTCGGGGACCTCGCGCCCACGAAGTCCGAGGCTGCCTATGCGCGCAAGCACCTTGGTCGCTGGACCAAGAAGCACCGGGTCGCCCTGCCGGCCGTGCAGCTGCCCGGCAGCGCGCACTACCGTTTCGAACCGCTGGGGACCGTGCTCGTCATCGGGCCGTGGAACTACCCGGTCTACCTGACCCTGAGCCCGATGGTCGGCGCCCTGGCGGCGGGCAACGCCGTCGTCCTCAAGCCCTCCGAGCACGCACCGGCCACCTCCGCGCTGCTCGCCCGGCTCGTCCCGCAGTACCTCGACGCGGACGCTGTCGCGGTCGTCGAGGGCGAGGCGGATGTCACGCAGGCGCTGCTGGCCGAAGGCCTCGACCTCGCCTTCTTCACCGGCGGTCCGGAGATCGGCAAGAAGGTGATGGCGGCCGCGGCCGAGCACCTCACCCCGGTCGTGCTCGAGCTCGGCGGCAAGTGCCCGGCCATCGTCACGGCCGACGCCGACCTCGACGCGACCGCCCGGCGTCTGGTCTGGACGAAGATGCTCAACCACGGCCAGACCTGCATCGCGCCGGACTACCTGCTGGTGGAGGACTCGGTCAGGGAGCGGCTGATCGGCAAGGTGCTCACGTGCTACCGCGAGTTCCGCGAGGGCGACACCTCCGGGGTCCGCATCGTCAACGAGCGACAGTTCGACCGCCTGGTCGGGCTGCTCGACGGCCACGGCGGGCAGCTCATGATGGGCGGCGGGTACGACCGCGACGCGCTCGCGATCGAGCCGGCGGTCATCGTCGACCCCGACCTCGACTCGGCGCTGATGACGACCGAGATCTTTGGGCCGCTGCTCCCGGTCATCACGGTCGACTCGCTCGACGACGCGATCCGCCACGTCAACGCGGGGTCCAAGCCGCTGGCCGCCTACGTGTTCTCCAGCTCGTCGGAGACCGGGGAGCGGGTGACCGCCGAGGTCCCGGCGGGGGCGATGGTGATCAACCACGCGATGATGCACTGCCTGATCCCGCAGCTGCCGTTCGGCGGGGTCGGCACCAGCGGCATGGGCGCCTACCACGGCAAGTGGGGCTTCGAGGCCTTCAGCCACCGGAAGGCCGTGCTCTCGAAGACCACCAAGCCCGACCCGTCGCTGATGTACCCGCCCTACTCCGCGCTCGAGCAGAAGATCATGCGCAAGATGCTCTGACCGTCCGGGCGCCGCGGCCGGCCGCACCTCGCGGAGCGGCCGCCGCGGACCGGCGGGACTAGGCCGGGACCGTGCTTGCCTCGGCCAGGCGCCGTGCAGCCGAACGGACTCGCTCGTCGGTCACGCCGAGCAGGTCGACCGTCTGCGCCGCGCGCACGATCTGGCCCTCCAGTGCCCAGGTCCCGTCGATCCCCTCTTCGATCATGCAGAAGATGCGCGGCTGGTCGGTGGGCAGCTCGGGGTCCGCGGCACGGATGAGGCTGCTCACGTCGGCGGCGACGGCCTGCTTGTGCTCGTCGTCGAGGTAGCCCTGCTGACAGCGGACGATGACCCGGTAGCGCGGGTCGTCATGGTCGGCGACCTCGCCGCCGACGAGGAGGGTGCCGGCGGGCTGCTCGTGGATGTAGACCCACGCGATGGCCCGGTTCTCCGGGGTGTCGGGGATCTGCTCGTGGCCGAGGACGACGCGGCTGATCTCGGCACCGAGCTTCTGCTGGGCCTCGGCGTCGAGGCGTCCTGCTTGTACGTACATGTCGATGAGCGGCATCGAGGTCTCCTTGGTCGTCGCTGGTCCGGCAGGGAGTCCCCACCGGTGACCTCAACTCTCCCGCGCTGAGTTCAGGAAGTCAACTCTGGCACGGGCGAGACCGGTAGTGCACCCGGGCCGGGCCGGAGGTCGATCTCGTCGACGGGGACGTGGTGCCCGTGCTCGCACTCGAGCACGGCTCTCACGGACCCTCCGCACGTCGAGTGCTCGGCGACGACAGGCGGAACGTCGCGGGCCAGGTGATGGTCACCCCACTGCATGAGCGCGAGCAGGACGGGGAACAACTCCCGGCCGCGGTCGGTCAGGCCGTAGGCCGGCCGGGACCGCTGCCCCGGCGCCTTGTAGGACGACCGCTCGACGATCTCGTCGTCGACCAGGCGCTTCAGCCGCTCGGCAAGGAGGTTGCGGGGGCACTGGAGGACGGAGTGGATCTCCTCGAAGCGCGACGCCCCGTAGAACAGCTCACGCAGGATGAGGATGGTCCACCGGTCGCCGATCTGGGCGAGGGTCAGCGCCACCGTGCAGTTCGACGCGGTCTCGTGGGTCCGGGCGGCCGGGGACGACATGTGCGAAGAGTACCCCAGGCTGCATTGACTTTCTGAACTCTGGTGTGGGAGGGTCCTCCCATGAAGGTCGCCTACGTCTTCTCGACATCCGGTCACACCGCGAGCCACAAGCTCGGGAAGATGATCCTCCCGCAGCTCGAGAAAGGACGCCATGGGGTGGAGGTCGTCGGGATGATGTTCTTCGACGACAACACCTTCGTGCTCCGCGACGGTGACCCGCTGGGTGCCCGACTCTCGAAGGTCGCCAGTGAGCAGGGCGTGCTGCTGATGATGTGCGACCGGTGCGCCATCGAGCGCGGGCTCGCCGTGGGCGAGCCGGGGTCCTGCGAGGTGCAGGGAACGGTCCCCGGCGTCACCGTCGGGTGCTTTCCCGACCTCTACGCAGCGCTCGCCGGGAACCCCCCCGACCACGTCATCACGCTCTAGGCCGAGAGCCGGACACCGTGCGTCCGACATCCAGCCAACGCGCCCCCGGTCTGCTGACGCGCGTCACGACCAGGCTTCAGGTGCGGGTGTTCGACACCCTCCTCGTCACTGTCGGCCTGCTGCTCACCGTCGCCAGCCGGTTCCACCCAAGGCTCCGCTCCCAGATCACCCGAGACGTGCTCTTCGAGTTCTCGAGCGACGACGGCGTCAGCCGGCGCTTCGGTCTCCACGCCGCGACGCGCACCGTCAGCCTCGAGCCGGTCGGCCCGGCCCGCCCGGACACGTCGGTCCACTTCGGTCGTGCCTGGGACGGCATCCGCGCGCTCGTCTCCACGCGCACCGTCGCGCACATCGTCACGGGCATGAACTACGGCGACACCCGGCTCGAGGGCAACCCGGTCCTGCTGCTGTGGTTCCACGGCCTCACGCGCTGCGTCCTGCCCATCGGCAGCTCCCGCCGCCCCCGCAAGAGGCACCTCCCGCCGATCGGGCCCCGTGAGCCCGAACAGCACGCGACGTGGGCTGCCCGAATCACCCGCGAACCGGTCCTCGACGAGCTCGACCCGACGTGGACCGCCGCGTGGCGGGCACGGGCCAAGCTCCTGCAAGTGCGGGCGCCTGGCGGCGAACCGCTCCCCCCTGGCTGAAGGACGGACCCGATGACCGCCACCGCCACCGCCACCACCGCCACCACCGCCCTCGACGCCCGCGCCCGGGGATGGCTCCGCTTCATCTGGGAGAAGACGACGACCCCGGACGACTGGTCGAGCCAAGGCGAGCCGCTGGGGTGGTGGGACCGTGACTCCACGGCACCGATGTGCGGGTTCCCCCGCTTCGAGCTGAGTGAGAACACCTACCCCCTGCTGCAGTACGCCGACATCACGCCGGCGTGGCGGGAGGTCTACGAGCGCGTCGCCCTCGAGCTCTGCCGACGTCACACGTCGTTCTGGTCGTCGGTCGACGCCATCACCTTGATCGGCAACGATCCGAACGTCGATCGCTACCCGCCCGAGTGGCAGGTCTACATGCCCGAGCGTCTTCGGGGCCGGTACGCGCCGCCCGGTTGGGTGGGGAACGGCGTCGCTCCGTGGGGCCTGAACCCCGACCCGATCGGCGCCGACGGGAACGTCTTCAACCGAGGGTTCTTCAACCTCGTCCTGTCGGTCTATCGGTACGTGTCCGGGCGCGACACGTTCGACGCCCCGTTCCAGGTCACGGGCTACCGCGACCGGCAGTTCTCCTGGACGCACCCGGAGATGGCGCAGTTCATCAGCTCGCAGCTCGCGGACAGGCCCGAGGGTCCGCATTGCGAGAACACGAAGATCTGGCCGTTCTGCGTCAGCGCCACAGGGCTCGGGCTGAAGCTGTTCGACGCGATCCAGGGAACCCACCTGCAGAACCCCTACGACGCCTGGTGCGAGTACGCCGAGCGTCACTACATGGGACTGACCCGTCGCGGCGAGCTCGACTGGTTCGCCATGTACTACGACCCCATCGAGCAGGAGGCCTGCACCCTGCCGGAGGGCCTCGCCGGCTACATGGCCCTCGTCATCCTGCCCTACGTCCTCCCGCAGCATCCCGACTGGGCCACGCGCCTCTACGAGCTGTCCATGCGAGGGCTCGGCTGGAGCGATCCGAAGGCCCGACTCAACCAGTTCCACCCCGACCCCCGATGGCTGTCGATCGGGTGCCTGATCTCGAAGGAGCTCGGCGACTGGACGACGTACGACCGGCTCTCCGCCGTCGTCGAGCGCGACTTCGAGCCCCGGTTCTTCGGCGAGGACGACAGCCGCTTCGGCTACTTCTTCGGCTGGGGCGAGGAATGGCCTCGCGGCCAGCAGAGCGCCCTGCTCATGGCCGCCGAGCTGGCCACGCCCGGCAGCTGGTCGAAGCCCTTCAACCAGCCGAACCTCAGCAAGTTCACCGAGCCGACGGTCGAGGGCATCGACTACCCGACGCTCGGGGTCTCCGCCGCGCACAACCTGACCGACATCGGCGAGCTGCACGTCACCACCTACGCGGCGACGCCGTCGGCCCGGCACTCGCCGACGACGTGGCGGATCACGAACCTGCCCGACCCCTCGAGCGTCCGGATCGCGTGCGACGGCCAGGAGTTCACCGCCTGGCGCGTCCTGGACGACTCGACGATCGAGCTGCAGCTGGACGTCGACGACCACGACCTGGTCGTCGCGACCGCCGCCCAGCCGACAGCCGGGGGCCCGGAGGGCACCGGCCGCGCCCGGGAGCGCGTGAGCCCGCAGACGTCCCGGGTCGCCGCGGCGCAGGTCAGCGCGCCGCCCTCGGCCCGCCGTCCGGCCACCTGCAGCTGCTGCGCCTGATCCCTCGTCCGAAGACCGCCACATGGAGGAAGTCCGCATGTCCCAGCACGAAATCGAGTTCAACGCCGAAGGCACCACCCTCCGAGGCTGGTTCTTCCCGGCCGTCGGGGCGACCGGCCCGGCACCCACGGTCGTGATGGCCCACGGCTTCAGTGCGGTCAAGGAGATGGGACTCGCCCGCTACGCCGAGGTGTTCTCGGCCGGCGGCATCAATGTCCTCGTCTACGACCATCGGGGGTTCGGCGACAGCGACGGGACCCCGCGGCAGGAGATCGATCCGTGGGCTCAGATCCGCGACTACCGGCACGCGATCACCTATGCCTCGACGCTCGACGGCGTCGATGCGCAGCGCATCGGCGTCTGGGGCAGCAGCTACTCCGGCGGGCACGCGATCGTGGTGGGCGCCATCGATCGGCGCGTCAAGGCGGTTGTCTCGCAGGTGCCCGCGATCTCCGGTTACGACAACTACCGGGCGCTCGTCCGAGTCGACTTCATCGACAACTACCTGGCCCTCTTCGACTCCGACCGGGCCAACCGCTTCGCAGGCGGAGAACCCGCCACCGTCCCGGTCGTTGCCGAGAACCCGATGGACCCGGCCGCGCTCCCGAGCCCGGACTCGTGGACGTGGTTCACCGAGAACAGCGGCGATCGAGCGCCCAACTGGAAGAACGAGGTCACCGTCCGCAGCCTCGAGATGCTGACCGAGTACAACCCGATCGACTACATCGCCAAGATCGCCCCCACGCCGTTGCTGCTGATGCCGGCCCACAACGACGTCGTGGCCCCCACGACCTTCGCCCTCCGCGCCTACGAAGAGGCCCGGGAGCCCAAGAAGCTCACGATCCTCCCGGGTGGGCACTTCGACGCCTACGGCCCGGGCTTCGACGCGTCCAGCGGTGGTGCCCTTGAGTGGTACCTGACGCACCTGTAGGTCGCGGCGCGTCGTGAAACGGCCTCCCGCGGGCGTGTGCGCGCGTGAGGCCGTTAGTCTGGAGCGAGTGAGTCCGAATGCCGAACCCACTCCGGACCAGGGGCTCCGCCCGGACGGTCCCCGGGTGTGCGCGATCACCGACGCGATGGCGGCCGTCGGCGATCGGTACTCGTTGCTGATCGTGCGCGAGATCGCGTTCGGCGTCCGCCGGTTCAGCGACATCCGCCACAACACTGGAGCCCCACGCGAGACCCTGACGACCCGGCTGCGCAAGCTCGAGGAGTCCGGTGTCGTGCGCCGTCGGCGCTACAGCGAGCGTCCGCCGCGTGACGAGTACGAGCTGACCGAGGCGGGCGCCGAGCTCGCCCCGGTGC
>JBFIDS010000002.1:0-26855 GCA_041603715.1 Paraconexibacter sp.
CCTCTTGGACTCTGCGCACAGCCCGGTGCTCGAAGAGTCCCCTGACCCGGATCAGAAGGAGGAGGTGGACCAGCTCCTGGCAGCCTGAGCCGCTACGCCGTCCCCGACGAGCGAGCTACACCACAACACGCGACTTGACTGTCGGGCGCGCCGTTCCATCGGACGAGCGGTGACGCCAATAGACCTCCCAGAAGGGAGCGCCCGTCGGCCCGAAGCGGACCTGGACGAAGTACGGCGGCAGCGGATCTGACGGAGTCGGCGGCATCTCGTTCGCCGCCAACTCTAGCCGTTCCGAAGCCCGTGGGTTGCGCTGTTTTCGCCGTGGGTTGCGCTAACTCGTGGGTTGCGCTCGTGGGTTGCGCTTGCGGCGCAAACGGCTTGATTACAGGCTCTATCGGCTCACCCAGACCCGCATAAACACTGGATCTGGACGTTCTTTGCCGGCCTGTCACGCCGGAGGTCGCGGGTTCGAGTCCCGTCGCTCCCGCTTCAGACAAGAGCCCCGGAGATCCGGGGCTTTTTTCGTTCCGGGGTGCGACCCTCGTGAGTCGCGTTCGGCGACCGGGCAACGCCGCCGGGTAACAGACACGACCCGAGACGTGAGGTGTCACGTTCCGACGGGCAAGGGCTTGCTTGGAGTCCCCCGGCGGGGTGGGAAGGGATCGCGGCGTCGTTCCCCTCGAGGACCCCCTGACCCGTGCGGCTCTGTCGCCGGTCGGCGCCGGAGAAGGACGAAAGCGGATCGCATGAGCGCATCGGCGTCGACGTCGCCGAGCGCCGGGGTCACATCGTCGTGACGCGGAACGGGCGCCCGACCGCGGCCCTCGTGCCGATGGACGACTCGACCGCCGCGCTCACCCCGCGTACATCGCCTCGATCTCGTCGCCGTACTTCTCGGCGATCGGCTTGCGCTTGAGCTTCATCGTCGGCGTCAGCTCGTCGCCGCCGGGCAGCCAGTCGACGGGGAGCACCGTCCACTTCTTGATCTGCTCCACACGCGAGAGCTTCGCGTTGGCGTCCTGCACGGCCGCCTCGATCACCGGCGTGAGCGCCGGGTTGCCGGCGAGCGCCGCGCCGCTCGAGTCCGACAGGCCCTGCTCGGCAGCCCACGCGGCCGCACCGTCGGGGTCGAGCACGAGCAGCGCCGTGTTGTACGGGCGCCGGTCGCCGATCGTGACCGCCTGCCCGATGAGGGGACTCGCCGCCTTCAGGCGCTGCTCGATGTTCGACGGCGACATGTTCTTGCCCGCCGCGTTGATGATGAGCTCCTTCTTGCGGTCGACGATGGTGATGAAGCCCTCCTCGTCGACGGTGACGACATCGCCGGTGTGCAGCCAGCCCTCGGCGTCGAGCGCCTCGGCCGTCTTCTCCGGGTTCTTGCGGTAGCCCTTCATGATCGCCGGCGAGCGCACGAGCAGCTCACCGTCGTCGAGGACCTTCGTCTCCAGGCCGGCGACCGGGCGCCCGATCGTGCCCGGCCGCGTCTCCCCCGGGAGGTTGAGGATCGCGTGGCAGGCGGTCTCGGACATCGCCCAGCCCTCGCAGATCTCCATCCCGAGCGCACCGAAGAACTCGAGCACCTCGACGGCGACGGGGGCCGCGCCGCAGGCGCGCATGCAGTCGGCGGGAAGGCCCAGCTGCGCGGCCACGCCGGCCTTGACCTCGGCGGGCAGCCCCGCCGGGTCGGTGATCCCCTTGGCCTGGAGCGCCGCCATGATCTTCTCCCAGATCCGGGGCACGGCGAGGAACAGCGTCGGCTTCACGGAGGGCAGCGTCGCGACGACCTGCGTCGGGTCGCTGAGCACCGTGAGGCTGCCGCCGCCGTACATGTGCATGTAGTAGGCGAAGAAGCGATCGGCGACGTGCGCGAACGGCAGGTAGGAGATGTAGCGCGACGTCGAGTCGACGGGGTGGACGAGGTCGCTCTTGGCGGCGAAGCTCTCCGCGGCAGCGCTCACCGAGCACATGAGGTTGGCGTGGGACAGCTGAACGCCCTTCGACGGGCCGGTCGTCCCGGAGGTGTAGATGAGGGTCGCCACCGTGTCCGGGGTCACGACACCCGCGGCGTGGGACTCGGCGTCGAAGCCGTCCGGGCAGCCGGCCTCGAGGTCGGCGAGGGTCATCGTGCCCTCGATGTCCGCGTCCACGACGACGATCCGCTCGACCTTGGGGATGTGGGCCTTCCGAAGGACCGGGAGGAGCGACTCCTGGGTGATCGCGACCGCGTTGTCCGCGTTGTCGAACAACTCACCGATCTGCTCCGGCGACGAGGTCATGTACGTCGAGAACGGCGTCGCGCCGAGGTGGAGGGTCGCCATGTCGATGAGGACGGCCTCGACGCGGTTCAGCGTGAGCATGCCCACGCAGTCTCCGGGCGCGACCCCGAGGGCGTGCAGGCCGCCGGCGAGACGGTCGACGCGCGCCGCGTACTCGTCCCACGTCAGCTCGAGCGAGCCGTCGGCCGATCGCAGCGCGACGTCTGTGCCGCATTCGCGCACGCAGGCGCGGAACGCATCGGTGAGGGTGGCGGCGCCCTGTCCGGGGACGGACGGGCTCGGCGACGTCTGGGCGGCTTCCATGGGGTGCTCCTGTGGCGGATCGGACGGGGACCGTCCGGCAGGCGGACACCCGACGGTCCCTCGGGTCGGTCCCGAACCTATCTCCTGGCGGAGATGCCGGTCAATCCGCTTGAACAGGCGCCTCGCCGACCTACGATCCGCGTCGCGAGTTGCAATTCACTCCACAGCGCACGTCACCGCGACCCCGCAGCGAACGGAGCTGGCGCGGGGAGACCCTCTGCGACCGGTCGTGACGGCGCCCGGTATGGAGCGGAGATCCGCGAGATCGCGCGGGTCCCGCGATCGGGTACCGCGGGCGCCGCTGCGACGCTCACCCCAGCAGCGTGCGCGCGCGCTTCGTGAGCTCGACGGTCGCCGCGCGCAGCTGCGCGGGCTCGCGGAGGACGTCGGCGAAGCCGATCCGAACCCACTCGCGCCGGTCAGCGAGGTCGACCTCGAGGTCCAGGCCGTAGCGATCGGCGCGCAGACAGCGGGCCGCGACCGCTTCGGGCTGGTCGCCGAGCGCCTGCGCCATGAGGAGCAGGGCGTCTGCGTGGTCCTCGTTGAGGTGGGTGACGGCCCCCGCGGACCACGGCGCGACCGGATCGGCGACCGCCGCCGCGTAGTCCGCGCCGTCGGCCGAGTCCATCCGCGCGAAGCCCCCGACCCACCGCACGCGCTCGACGCGGACGATCCAGATCGAGAAGCCGTGGAAGTCCATGAAGTCGGTGCCGGGATGCGCGGCGAGGAACGCGGCGCGGGCCGCCTCGGTCTCGGCCTCGTCCCGCGGTCGCTCCGCGCGGCCGGCGAGCGTGACGCGTGCCGTCTCCAGCGGGTCCGCCGCATCGGTCTGGTCGAGCACGACGAGCGACGCACGCTGGTCGTCGACGAGGTTGCGTCCGTGCTCGGCCATCGTCGAGACGCACAGCACGACCGAGCCGTCCCGCAGGCACGCGTAGGCGAGATACGACGCCCACGGCGCCCCATCGGGACCGACCGTCGCGAGCGTCGCCACGGACCCGGCCTCGACGAGGGTGCGCGCCTGCTCGGCGGCGGTGGGCTGAGTCCGGGGCTCCATGGGACGCAGGGTATGCGACGCCTCGCGCGCGACGGCGCTCGCCCGGGGGACCGGCACCCCGCGGGGATGTGGAGCGGAGCGTGGCGGAGGGCGCGCGCGAGCGCGGGAGCGGCCTGACCCGCGGGCCGACGTGGGTCAGGCCGCGGCCGCGAGCGTGCGGGCCGCCGCGAGGACACCGCGCGCCTCTGCCCTGGGGGCACCGGCGGTCACGAGCAGGTTGAAGGCGATCACGAGGGGCGCGAGGGAGTCCGCCCGCGCCCGGGCCACACCCTGCGGGACCTCCCCGCGTGCTTCGGCCCGTGCGAACGCGACCCGCAGGGCCCGGCGCAGACTCCGCCGATACTCCCGGGTGCGCTGGGCGACCGCGTCGGGCGGGTCGCGGAACTCTGTGAGCGTGTTGATCACGAGGCACCCGCGGACCGGACGCAGTGCGAGGGTGCGGTCCAGCCGTCCGAGGTAGGCCTCGACGTCATCGAGTCCGGCCGTGCCGCGGTCGAGCGGGCCGAGCATGACCTCGTCGATGATCGTGTCCAGGTACCGGTCGAGCGCGGACGTGAAGAGATCGAGCTTGGACCCGAAGGCGTTGTAGAGGCTCGAGGTCGACAGGCCCGTCGCCGCCGAGATGTCGGGGACGGACGTGGCCGCGAAGCCCTTCGTCCAGAACAGGTCCGTCGCCGCGGCGAGCACGGTGTCGTGCTCGAAGCCGCGGGGTCGCCCCGGCCGTCGCCCTTCGGCTTCTGAAATGGTCATGTCAATATCGGACCGGGTCCTGTAACGTCCGCCTCAGGGTAGCGGGCGAGAGCGAGGAGACCGTGGTGTCGTGGCGTGAGCGCAAGCAGTTCGTCGAGGTCCTGGGGCAGCGGATGGCCTACGTGGAGGAGGGCGAGGGCGACCCGATCGTCTTCCTGCACGGCAACCCGACGTCGTCCTACCTCTGGCACTCGGTCCTCCCCGAGGTGAGCGATCGCGGCCGCTGCATCGCGCCGGACCTGATCGGCATGGGCGACTCCGACAAGCTCCCCGCCGACCATCCCGGCCGCTACACGTTCGCCTGCCACCGGGAGTTCCTCGACGCCTTCCTGGAGGCCGTCGACATCGGGACCGCCGTCACGCTCGTCATCCACGACTGGGGGAGCGCGCTCGGCTTCGACTGGGCGCGCCGCCATCCCGACCGCGTCAAGGGGATCGCCTACATGGAGGCGATCGTCCGCCCGCTCGAGGACTGGGACGCCTGGCCCGAGTCAGCGCGCGGCATCTTCCAGGGACTGCGCTCCCCGGCCGGCGAGGGGATGGTCCTCGAGAAGAACCTCTTCGTCGAGGCGATCCTCCCCGCCTCGATCCAGCGCACGCTCGCTCCCCAGGAGATGGAGGAGTACCGCCGGCCGTTCGCGCGGCCCGGCGAGGACCGCCTGCCGACGCTCGTGTGGCCGCGGCAGATCCCGATCGGCGGCGAGCCCGCGGACGTCGTGGAGATCGTCGCCGACTACGCGGCCTGGCTGCCGACCACGGACGACCTCAGGAAGCTGTTCGTCAACGCCGACCCCGGCACGATCCTCATCGGCGCGCAGCGCGACTTCTGCCGGACGTGGCCGAACCAGACCGAGGTCACCGTGCCCGGCCTGCACTTCATCCAGGAGGACTCGGGCGCCGAGATCGGGAGGGCGATCACCGAATGGCTGTGAGGGCGTCGGCCCGGCGCCGCAGCGCCGGGCCCGCCGACGCTCACTCGCCGCCGCACTCCTGGAGGCCGATCTCCTTCGCGATCGCGTCGAGGCGATCGTCGAGCTGGTCCCCGGCCTGGGATGCCTGCTGCGCGGCCTGCTCGTCGTTGTTCTCGACGGCCGTCGCGACCTGCGGGAGGATCGCCGCCTGCTGCTCGAGCAGCCCGAGCGCCTCGTCGACCTGCGACTTGATCTCGTCGGGGGCGCCGAGAGCCGCGAGGTCCTCACGCTGCTTCGCGAAGAGGGGCTCGAGCCCGCGGATCGCCTCGGCGATCACCTTCGGGTCCTCGCTCTGCGGCTCGAGTGCCTCAGCATCGGCCTCGGCGCGCTCGCAGATCGCGTCGGCCTGCTGGATCCACTCGTCCTTCGTGAGCGTCGCCGTCTCGGGCTCCGTCGTCGCGGGGGCCGCGGTGCTCGTCCCACCGCCGCTCCCGCCTCCGTCGTCGCTGTCGTCGTCGCCGCACGCGGCGGCCCCGAGGCTCAGCGCGAACGCGCACAGCACTGCCGAAACCTTCCGTCCCATGACCCGTCTCTCCGTTCGGTCGATCCTGCCAACCGGTGCACCCTAGCCCGGCCGGGACCATGAGTCGCGCCGGGGGCATCCCTCGCGCCGCCCGACCAGCCCGCAGCCGGTTGCCGGCGCTGCTGCACGCCAGGCGATCACCGGCCATCAGCAGAGCGACGGCGCCGAACGCGAGGATCGACGGACCCAGAGGCCGACGAAGATCCCCTGGTTCTCGCTGCCGGCTCGACATGAGCGCTCGGCGTGGGTCCGCGGCGTGGCACGGCGCAGGACGGGAGGCGGTCGACCGCGACGCCCCGCTCGACCGGCAATCCTCGTATCGTCGTGTGCCGATGAGCGCTGACGGGTCCACTCCACGGTGCGACCACTGCGGCCGGCCGCTGCGCCCGTCGTTGCGCGGCTTCTGCGCGCGGTGCGTCACGACGCCGCGCCAGCGACGCAAGCTCGGCGCGCTCTCCCCCGACGCGATGGGCAGCGAAGGACCGGTGGCCCGCGTCCTGGACATCGTCATCGGCGTCGTCGTGCTCGCGATCGCTGTCGCGGCCGTCTCGCTGCTCGGCCTCTGGCTCGGCTGGCCCGTCGCGCTCGGCGCGCTCGTGCTTCTCGTGGTCTTCGGCGCGTGCTTCGTGGGCTGAGCTCCTGACTCGCGGCCGTCGCGGTGAGGACGTTCTCGCGGGTGGGATCGACGCGCATCGCAGCGTCCTTGACATCAGCGTTCCCAGGTGGACACTGAGATCGACGATCCCCGACAGACGGAGGCGCCATGCAGCGCATGATGGCCGACTGTCGCCGCTTCGAGAGCGACGACCATTGCCAGCTCACGATCATCGGTCCGCAGGACGACGTCGTGGAGGCGGCCGCCCAGCACGCGGTCGCCTCACACGGGCACGAGGATTCCCCCGAGCTGCGCGAGCATCTCCGCGGAATGCTCGAGCCCGAGAGCGAGTACGTCCCGGGCACACGCACGCCCGAGCCGTTCCCCGGGTGAGCCGCGGTGCTCGGCTTCGGCTGAGCCCGCGCGGGACCACCCACGCCCACCCGACGACCACGGGGACCGCCCCGCGGTGGGCCGTCGTCGTAGACCATGGAGCCCGTTCATCGACCGGATCTCCGTGAGAGCCAGACTCGCGACGCCGCGGTTCTCCGCCGCGGCGTCGTCGGCCTGCCGCCTGGCCGGCGGAAGGGAGCGGCCCTGGCTCGGCGGAAAGCTCGGCTCGGGGAGGGCGTAGCCTGCGACGAGCGATGCGCCGCCGCCTCACGACCTGGCTGCTTCCCGACCCGCCTCCCTCGCGGTCCGCCGGCATCGTCGTCGTCGTCCTCACCGTGGGCCTCATCACCGCCGTCTTCTACCCGCTGCGCGCGCACGCACCGATCGTGAGCACGGGCGTGCTGTACCTGCTCGCCGTCCTGCTCGCCTCGACCGGCTGGGGGCTCGGGCTCGGGCTTGCGACCGGTCTGCTGTGTGCCGCGACCTTCAACTGGTTCCACATCCCGCCGACGGGCGGCTTCACGGTCGCGGAGAGCGAGAACTGGGTGGCGCTCGGGGTCTTCCTGCTCGCCGCCGTCCTCGTGTCGACCCTCGCCGACGCCGCCCGGGCGCGTGCCGCCGAGGCCGAGACCCGCCGCGAGGAGGCCGACCGCGCGATCGCCGCGCTCGAGCAGGCTGCGGCCGAGCGCGAGGCGCTGATGAGCGAGGCCGTCGAGGCGCGCGCACTGCGCCAGAGCGACGAGATCAAAACCGCGATCCTGCGCGCCGTCTCCCACGACCTGCGCAGCCCGCTCACGGCGATCCTCGCGGCGGGCGAGGCGCTCGCGTCGACACGTCTCGCCGACGACGACCGGACCGCGCTCGCGGAGACCGTCTGCCATGAGACCGAGCGACTCGCGCGGCTCGTCGACAAGCTGCTCGATCTCTCGCGCCTGGAGGCGGGCAGCGCTCCGCCCCGCCCCGACTGGTGCGCGCTCGACGAGGTGATCGACGCCGCGATCCACGAGCAGCCCGATCCGTCACGGTTCACGACGAGCGTCGCCGACGACCTGCCCCTCCTCCGGGTGGACGCAGCGCAGGTCGAGCGTGCCGTCGCGAACCTCCTCGAGAACGCCGCCCGGCACAGCGCCCCCCACACGGTGCAGGTTCGGGCCCGCGCCGTCGGGGACCGCGTGATGCTCCGGGTGATCGACCGCGGCCCGGGCATCCCGGCGGCCGAGCGCGCCCGAATCTTCGAGCCGTTCCATCGCGGCACGGGGACGGAGCCCTCCGGCCACGCCGGGAGCGGGCTCGGCCTCGCGATCGTGCGAGGCTTCGTCGAGGCCAACGGCGGCACCGTCGCGATCGAGTCGTTCCCGGGCCAGGGGACGACCTTCGTGCTCGAGTTCCCCGCCGCGGTCGTCGGCCCGGCGCAGGCGACGGCGGTTCCGGGATGACCGACGGGGGCGGACGCCGGGTGCTCGTCTGCGACGACGAGCTCCAGATCCTGCGGGCCCTCAAGGTCGTGCTCCGCGACGCGGGCTTCGAGCCGGTCGCCGTCGCGACCGCGACCGAGGCGCTCGACAGCGCCGCGCTGCGACCGCCCGACGCGGCGATCATCGACCTCGTGCTCCCCGACGGGGACGGCATCGAGGTCTGCGCCCGTCTGCGTGAGTGGTCGCAGATGCCGATCATCCTGCTCAGCGCGGTCGGCGACGAGGAGGAGAAGGTACGCGCGCTCGAGGCGGGCGCCGACGACTACGTCGTCAAGCCGTTCGGACCGCGTGAGCTCGTCGCGCGGCTGCAGGCCGCCCTGCGCCGCTCGAGCGCGGGTGCCGACGAGCCCGTGATCGCCGTCGGCGACCTGCGGATCGATCTCGCCGCCCGGACCGTGCGGATCGCGGACGACGAGGTCCACCTCACGCCGATCGAGTACGACCTCCTCTGCACGCTCGCGCGCCACCGCGGTCGCCTCATCACGCACCGCCAGCTGCAGACCGAGGTGTGGGGACCGTCCGTCGCGCACGACACGCAGACGCTGCGCACCCACGTCGCGAACCTCCGCCGCAAGATCGAGCCGCAGGACGGCAGCGGCTTTCGCTACATCCGCACCGACCCGGGGATCGGGTACCGCTTCGCCGCCTGAGCGGCCTCTTCACGCGATCTTGACGCCGACCGCCTGAATCCCCACGGCTCCTTGACGGGTCGGGGCGCAGCATGGAGACATGCGCAACCGGCGCCCCGCGTTCCACTGGGGTCTCATCGTGCCCGTCGTCAGCGGGGCGGTCGGCGCGACGGCCGCAGGCCTGGTCGTCTGCGGCATCTACGGGGCAGCGACCGGGGACGGATCCGCGGTTTCGCTCCTCCTCCCCGGGGCGCTGCTGCTCCCCGCCTGTGCGGGGGCCTTCGTCCTCGCGCGCCGCTTCCGACAGATCCCGCTGCGGGCCCGCGACGGGTTCTTCGCCGTCACCCTCGCCTGGATGGGCGTGGCGATCGCCGGCGCGCTCCCGTACATGCTCGAAGGCACCCTGCCGCGGTTCGTCGACGCACTGTTCGAGAGCATGAGCGGCTTCACCACGACCGGGGCGACGCTCCTCGACGACATCGAGGGCCAGCCGGACGGGATCCTCCTGTGGCGCAGCACGTCGCAGTGGCTCGGCGGCGTGGGCATCGTCGTGCTCGTCGTCGCCATCGCCCCCGCGGCGGGGCTCGCGATGCAGCGGGTCTTCCACGCCGAGATCTCGGGCGTCTCCCAGGACCGGCTCACCCCGCGCATCGCACAGACCGCGAAGATCATCTGGGCGATCTACCTCGTCCTCACTGTCGCGGGCATCGCCGCCTTCGCGGCCGCCGGCATGGGCCCGTTCGACGCGGTCAACCACTCGTTCACGAGCGTCTCGTCGGGCGGCTTCTCCACGCGCGCGACCTCGATCGCCGCCTTCGACTCGCTGCCGGTCGAACTCGTCGCGATCGTGCTCATGGCCCTCACTTCGATCAACTACGCCTTCTACTGGCGGGCGATTCGGGGCCGGTCCCTCTGGCCCCAGGCCGCGGAGGTCCGCGCGTTCGGGATCATCCTCGTCGCGGGGATCGCGATCGTGACCGTCAGCCTCGTCCAGGCCGGCCACGAAGGCGGGACGGGACAGAGCCTGCGCGACGCCGCGTTCACCGTCACGAGCGTCATGTCGACGACGGGCTACACGACCGCCGACTTCGACACGTGGAACGACCTGGCCCGGATGACCCTCCTGCTCCTGTTCGCCATCGGCGGGTGCGCGGGGTCCACCGCCGGCGGGATCAAGGTCGTCCGCGTCCTCATCGTCGGCAGGTCGATCGCGCAGGAGCTCAACCACCAGCTCCGCCCGCGCGCCGTCCAGGTCCTGCGCATCCGCGGGCACGTCTACCACGAGGACGTCCGCCGGGCGACCCTCGGCTTCCTCGTCACCTTCGTGCTCGTCGGGGCGGCGGGCACGTTCGCCCTCCTGGCCACCGGCCTCGACATCGAGACCGCGGTCAGCGCGGTGGCCGCGACGCTCACGCTCGTCGGCCCCGGGCTCGGCGCCGTCGGGGCGAGCGAGAACTTCCAGGCGGTGTCGGAGACCGGGCGCGGCGTCCTGTCCTTCCTCATGCTCACCGGCCGCCTGGAGCTGTTCACCGTCCTCGTGCTCCTCACGCCCGCGTTCTGGCGGCCCGCGGTCGCGTGACCGGGACCGACGGCCGCGCGCGCTCAGCCGAGCCGGGCGGCGAGCAGCTCGAGCGCCCGCTCGGCGAAGGCCCGCATGTTCGCGACGCGGTCCTCCACCCCGGTGAGGACATGCTCGGCCTCGAGCACGTCGCCCGGGCCGCTCACCGCGACCCAGGCGTGGCCGGCGGGGTCGCCGTAGGGGTTCGCGCTCGGCCCGGTGGCCCCCGTCTCGCCGAGGCCCCAGTCGGCGTCGAAGCGCGCCGCGGCCGACGCCGCGAGGTACCGCGCGAACGGCTCGCAGGCGCCCTTCGTGCCGGGGTCCATGTCGACCGCACCGGCGAGCGTCGCCTTCACGCTCTCGCGCGTGTAGATGACGACGCCGCCGCGGTAGTACGCCGAGGCGCCGGGGACCGACAGCAGCGCCGCGGAGTTGAGCCCGCCCGCGGAGGACTCGGCGACCGCGAGCGACTCGCCCCGGGTGGCGAGCCGCTCCGCGATCGCGGCGGCGCGGGCGGTGAGCGCGTCGGAGAGCATGCGGGGACGGTAGCGGTGGGCGGCGGGCGGCGGGCCGAACCTCAGCGCTTCATGTGCGCCATGTGCGCGAGGAACTTGTCGTAGGCGGGACGCGGGACTCCACGCCCCCGCGCATACCCCCTGCGCCGCGGTTCATCCACCGTCGGGCGCCGCCCGCGCGGACGCCTATGCCCCCGGCCGCGTCACCATCAGGACGAGGACGGCCACCGCGCAGGCGCTCGAGGCGACGTTGAGCAAGAGGGCCCGACGGTCGACGATGAGCGCGCGCAGCTCTGGCGTCGCGGGCGCTCCCGCGTCGCGCAGCGTCTCCGCCTTCAAGCGAGCCTCCTTGGGCGCGCGCCCTCCGGTCGCCCCGAGCCACAGCGACGCGACGAACAGGCCCATCGCCACCCCGAACCAGGTCTCGCCGGCCGCGTCCTCGAGGCTCGTGAGCCAGATGCCGCAGGCGACGAGGAGCAGGGTTCCCGCGCCGACGAGCGGGATGGCGCGGCGTGCGAGGCCGAGAACCGCGGCGATCTCGCGCGGGTCGTCGTGCCGGCGGGCGGCGGCAAGCGCGAGGGCGGCGGTCGTGATGCCCGCACCGAACGCGACGACGCCGAGGAGGTGGCCGACGAGGGCGACGTCTCTCATCGGTCGATCGTAGTCCGGCGGCGCCCTAGGGCGCCCAGCAGGCCCGCCGCGCTCCCCTCGGTAACGTCCGCGGGTGGACGAACGTCCCAAACGCGACTGGTCGCGCTCAACGCTCGCGGTTCACCCGCCGAGGCCAACCTCATGACCTTCAGCCGAGCAGGGGCCCAGGCAGGGCCGAACCGACGGGCGACGCGGAGCCGCCTCTCTCGCTCCACGCTGACGACGCTGTACCTGGCCGTTGCGGCCCTCGTGCTGCCCGCGGCGTCGATGGCGGCGACCTCCGGCACGCTCGACACGAGCTTCGGGTCGGGCGGCTACGCGTCCTTCGACGTCGGCTCCTGGTCCGGTGCTGCGGCGGTCGTCGTGCAGCCGGACGGGAAGATCGTCACCGCCGGCCAGGCGGAGGTCGACGGCGTCGACGTCATCCTCGCCACCCGCTCGAACGCGGACGGCTCCGCGGACCGCAGCTTCGGCAGTCGCGGCACGACCACGGTCCCGATCGGCAGCTCCGCCGGTGTCGACAGCGGCGCCGCACTCGTCCTGCAGCCCGACGGCAAGATCCTCATCGCCGGGGCCGGCGAGGTCGGGGGCAAGCTCGTGTTCGCCACCGTGCGCCTCACCACCCGGGGCTCGCTCGATCGGTCGTTCGGCCAGCGCGGGATCGCCGCGGTGCCCGTCAAGGGCGTCGCGTTCGCCAACGCGATCCAGCTCCTCCCGGACGGGAAGATCGTCCTCGCCGGGACGGCGCGCGAGAAGGGCGGATCGAACCACTTCGCCGCGGCGCGGCTCGACGCGAACGGCTCCCTCGACGAGAGCTTCGGCACCAACGGCGTGACCGTCCTGGCGCCGGTGGGCGGCGCGTGGGGCATGGTGGTCCAGCCGGACGGCCGGCTCGTCCTTGCCGGTCAGCAGACGCACGAGGGCACCGAGGTCTTCATGGCGGCTCGCCTGACGCAGGGCGGCGTCCTCGACCCCAGCTTCGGCCAGGACGGGATCGTCACCGTGCCGGTCGGCTCGTGGGCCGTCGGCTACGCGATCGTCGAGAAGGCTGACGGCCGGCTCCTCGTCACCGGCAACGCCATCACCACCCGCAATTCGGTCGCGCTCCTCCAGCTCACGCCCGACGGTGCGCGCGACACGAGCTTCGGCACCGACGGGGTCGTCGAGTTCGCCGGCGGCGGGGTCAACGCGATGCTCCTGGACTCCGCCGGACGCACCGTGCTCGCAGGGGTCGGCGCCTCGGCCGCCCGCCTGCTCGCGGACGGAAGCCTGGACAGCGCCTTCGGTTGGGGCGGCGGCGTCGCCTACGGCCTCGGTTCGATCTCCACCGCGAACGGCCTCGCGTTCCAGTCCGACGGCAAGATCGTCCTCGCCGGGGCCGCCGAGGTCGACGGCCGCTACGAGGTCCTCGTGATGCGTCTCCACGCCTGAACCGCCCGCGGCACCCTCGACGGGAGGTGATCGTCTCACCCCCGGTCAGAGTGGCCGGACACCCCGTCCCCGACCGGACAGGGTGTCCGGCATACTTGCGGCGCGCGCTCCGAGCGGGAGCGCTCGGAGCGACAGGGAGCGGACCATGGCGAGCACACCCTCGGGACTCTTCGCGGGCATCGGACGGACCGTCGCCGCCCGGCGCCGACTCGTGATGCTCACGTGGCTGGTCGTCGTCCTCGGGGGCGCGGCGCTCGTGCCCGCCTTCACGTCCGGCCTCCTCGGTGTCGGCTACGACACGCCTGGCTCCGAGTCCGACCGTGCGACCCAACGGATCGCCCAGCTCACCGGGACGACGGAACGCAGCCTGCTCGTCGTGGACGTCGGCACCGCCGACGCCGCCGCCCTGGGCGAGGCGCTCCAGCGGGGCGTCGATGCCGTTCGGTCGGTCGACGCGGGCCTCGTCGTCGTTCCTCCGGGAAGCCCAGGCGGCGGCTCGTTCTCCCCGGACGGACGGGCGGCCACCGCCGTGGTCGGCTTCACCGGCCCGGCTGCCGAGCGCCAGGAGATCTCCGCCGACCTGCAGGACGCGATCGACGCGGCGATGCCGGCCGGGGCGCGGGGCGGGATCACCGGCAACTCTCCGCTGCTCGCGGACCTCATCCACGTCGAGCACCAGGACCTCATCAAGGCCGAGGTGATCGGGCTCCCCGTCGCCGCCCTCATCCTCCTGCTCGCGTTCGGATCCGTCGTCGCCGCGGGACTGCCGCTCCTCATCGGCCTGTGCGGCCTGATCGTCACGTTCGGGATCGTCGCGATCGCGATGCTCGTCATGGACTTCAACGTGTTCGTCGAGAGCCTGATCGCGATGGTGGGCCTCGGCGTGGGCATCGACTACGCGCTGCTCGTCGTGCGCCGCTTTCGCGAGGAGCGCGCCGGCGGCAGCGAGCCGACGGCCGCGATCGTGACGACGATCGCCACGGCCGGCCGGACCGTCGCCTTCTCCGGGGCGATCATCGCGACGTCCCTGCTGCCCGTCGCGATCGCCGATCTGCCGTTCTTCGGCGAGGCGGCGATCGGCTGCATGATCGTCGTCCTCGTCGCCGTCCTGCTGTCGCTCACGCTGCTGCCCGCGATCCTCCTCGCGCTCGGGCACCGCCTCGACCGCGGTCGGTTGCCGCGCCTGCGTCGTCGCGCTGCGCGGCACGGGGACGGGTGGGCGCGCTGGGCGCGGTTCGTGATGCGCCGGCCCTGGCCGGTGCTCCTCGTGGGCGTCGGGCTGCTGCTCGCCGCCGCGAGCCCCGCGCTGGGCCTGAAGACCGGAGTCGACCTCAACGCCCGCGCGATGCCGCAGGAGGAGTCGGTGAAGGCGCTCACGAGCCTCGAGACCCACTTCCCCGCTGCCGCTCTCGCCCCGGTCGAGGTCCTCGTCACCGGCACCGGCACCGGCACCGACGCGACATACGCCGGGGCCCGCGACACCGTGACCCGGCTTCTCGGTGACGAGCCGCGCCTCGCCGACGTGCGCGCGACCGATCTCGGGCCGGGGGCCGGGGTCGTCGTCGCGACCCCCACCGTCGGCGTCGACACGGAGGCCGCGGAGGAGCTCGTCCGCGACCTGCGCCGTGGCCTCGCCGCCGCCGTGGGACCCGGAGCGGAAGCTCTCGTGACCGGGATCACCGCCGAATCCGTCGACTTCACCGACGAGACGAACGGGTCGACCCCGTGGGTCATCGGGCTCGCGCTCCTGCTCGCCTTCGCGCTTCTCCTCACGGTCTTCCGCAGCCCGGTACTCGCGCTCAAGGCGATCGTGCTCAACCTGCTGAGCATCGGTGCCGCGTTCGGGCTCGTCGTCCTCGTATTCCAGGAGGGGCTCGGGGAGCAGGTGCTCGACTTCACGAGCCCGGGCTACGTCCAGTCGTGGCTGCCGCTCACGCTGTTCCTCCTCCTGTTCGGACTGTCCATGGACTACGAGGTCTTCATGGTGAGCCGCATCCGCGAGGCGTGGCTGCGCACCGGCGACACCACCGAGGCCGGCGCGGAGGGTCTGCAGCGGACCGGGGTCGTCGTCACCTCGGCGGCCGCGATCATGATCGCGATCTTCAGCTCGTTCATGCTCACGTCGATCCCGGAGATGAAGCAGATGGGCTTCGGTCTCGCGGCCGCGGTGCTCATCGACGCGACGATCGTCCGTGCCGCGCTCGTCCCGGCGTTCATGCGCGTCGCCGGCCGCGCGAACTGGTGGATGCCACGCTGGCTGGACCGCGCGGTCCCGCGGTTCGAGCACTCCTGACCCGCGGGGGGAGCCGGGGGGTGATCCACCTCCTCATCGCTATCCGATGACTGCGTGGATCACCCCTGTCGTGATGGCGCACGGCGACCCGCGCGGCTCTGGAAGGATGCGGCGATGCGCCCCAAGCTCCCCGTCGCCGCGTTCTTCCTCTTCACCGGGATCGCGCACGTGACGTTCGCGAAGCGGTTCTTCGAGAGCATCGTCCCGCCCTGGGTCCCGGGCACGCCGGCGCAGGTGAACACCGCCGCCGGGTACGCCGAGATCGCCGGCGGCGCGCTCGCCCTCGTGCCCGGAGCCGAGCGCCACGCCCGTCGCTACCTCGTCGCGCTCCTGCTCGCCGTCTACCCGGCGAACATCCACATGGCCGTCCGCCCGCAGGACATCCCGGGCGCGCGCGGCGTGCCCCGCGCGCTCCTCTGGGCGCGGCTGCCGCTGCAGGTCCTCCCCGGCGCGTGGGTGCTGCGGACCGTCCGCCGGGACGGCTGACGTGGGACTGCCGCGCCCGAGCCGCGAGCGCGCCCCCGACCACCTCGCGGCCCTCATGGGGACCGTCGGCTCGCTGCACTTCGTCATCCCCGCGCTCATGGAGGAGCAGCTCCCGTCCTGGGTGCCGTTCAAGCGGGCGACGATCTACGTGAGCGGCGTCGTCGAGGTCGGCTGCGCGATCGGGCTGCGCGCCCGTGCGCCGTGGGCCGGGCCGGCCGCCGCGGCGACCCTCCTCGCGATCTGGCCGGCGAACATCAAGATGGCGCTCGACGCCGGGACGGGGCGCAACCCCGGGCCGATGGACAACCGGGCGCTCATGTGGGCGCGCGTGCCGATGCAGCTCCCGCTCGTGTGGGCGGCTCTGCAGGCCCGGCCGCGGGAAGAGCGGTAGCCGGACCAGTCGCTGTCGGCGTACACCCCCGCGCCCGCGTGACGGGTCTCATCGCGACGCGACGCTGCAGTCGCCTCACCACGACCGCACCCTTTTGACCCTGCGGAACCTCCAGACGGCGGACCATGCGGGTGGCCGATCGTCCGTACGTCCCACCCGTCGGTGACTGTCGGACACCCCGGGCGGGACCCCACACCGGCTGACGTCTTCAGTTCGAACACCTCGTACGCCCGTCGTACAGTCGCGCTAGGGTGAGCTGGTGCCCTCGCGCCGGACGAAGCCCCTGCAGCCCCCGCGCGAGGAGCGTCGCGCGCTTCTCGCGCGCTACTTCATCGAAGCGGTCGAGCCCATGCTCGAGGCCGGCGAGGCGTACTCGGACATCAGTGTGGAGCGACTCATCACCTCGGTCGAGATCTCGCGCTCGACGTTCTACGTCTACTTCGACGACAAGGGCGACCTGCTGCGCGCGATGGCCGAGGACGTCACCCGCGACCTCGCGGAAGCCGGCGCGGAGTGGTTCGGGCTCTCACCGACGGCGACGAAGACGGACCTGCGCGACGCGCTGCGCCCGCTCTTCGACACCTACCGCCGCCACCAGACTCTCCTCGGCGCGATCACCGAGGCGGCGACCTACGACGCACGGGTGCGCGAGCAGCACCTCGCGCTCGTCGAGGTCGTCGTGACGGGCCTGCGCGACCACATCAAGACGGAGCAGAAGGCGGGGACGGCCGCGCCGGAGCTCGACGCGCAGCGCACCGCCCGCTGGCTCGTGTGGATGCTCGAGCGGGGCCTGCACCAGCTCGTCGCGCCCGCGCAGCCCGCCGAGGTCCGCCGGCTCCTCGACTCGATGACCGAGTTCTGCTGGCGCGCGCTCTACGCGGGCTACCGGTAGTTCGCGGCCGGCCACGCTCGCAGCGCCCCTGAGGTCGGGCCCGTTCCGGGTCGCGACCCGTGGGTTGCCGAGGCTATCGAACATCCTGTACGATCATCCGACATGCTGTCCGGCGATGTGCGCCGGGTCGACCAGGAGGAGCTGCAGGACATGCTCGACTTCGCAGTGCCACTCGCGGCCGTGGCGGGATATCCGCCGAACATCGAGCCGCACCCATCCGACTTCGCGGCGGGGGCGAGCGCCGAGTGGGCGTTCTTCTTCATCGCCGGCGCGGCCGTCGTCATCCTCGCGCTGCCGTGGGCGCTGCGCGCGGTGAAGAACGGCAACCCGATCCCCATCCTCGTCATGATCAGCGGGCTCATCTGCTCGCTCGAGGAGCCGATGCTCGACATCCTCGGCCACCTTCACTGGGCGAACGACCTCACGACCGCGTTCACGAACTTCGGCGTTCCGGTCCCCGCCCTGATCCCCTTGTGTTACGTCGCCTTCCTCGGGCTGATGTCGTACTTCTGCTACTTCGTCATCCGCAACGGGGCGACGGTGAAGCACTTCGTCATGCTCCACGCGATGGGCCTCATGCTCGATGCCCTCATGGAGACGATCGGGATCAACCTCAACGTCTACGAGTACTACGGCGTCCAGCCGTTCACGATCCTCGGCTTCCCCTACTGGTGGGGCTTCATCAACGGCGCGTCGTTCGTCGCCGTCGGAACGATCCTCGCCTACGCGGTGCCGCGTCTGAAGGGCGCCCAGCTCGGCTTCATCATCTTCGCGGCCCCCGCGGGCATGATGATCAACTACTTCGTGTTCGGGTCGATTCACATCCTCGCCCACAACGCGGACATCGCCGAGTGGATCCGCTGGGTGGCGGCCGCGGTCATGATGGCGGAGATGGTCTTCGCCATGAAGATCTACCACCACTTCGTCGGCGTGAAGGGCGACGCACCGGCCCCCAACTGGACCCTGCCGCGGATGTTCCTCTTCCCGATGCTGCCGGAGCGCAAGCGCAACGAGCTGTTCGCGAAGATGTGCCGCGAGGGCGGCGTGCCGCTCGACGAGCCTCTGCCCGTCGGGATCGTCGCACCCCCGCCGTACGCACAGCCGCTGGAGCCCGTCCCGGTCGGAGCCCCGATGCCGGAGCGCGCCCCGGCTCTCGTCTAGGGGCCACGCGTCACCGACGCACGACGAACGCCGGCGAGCGAGTGCTCGCCGGCGTTCTGTCGTCGGGCCGCGAGAGGCCCGGCTGGACTTGCAGTCCGAGACCGTCGTCCTCGAGCGGTACGGCAAGCCGGCAGCCGCGGTGCGGGCACTGCGCAAACTCGACCCTCCGCTCCACGAGCGCCTTCACGCCGCGATCGCGCTCCTCGCGCAGGACCCGCGCCCTCTGTCGAGCCGTCCCCTCAAGGGTCGGCCGGGCTACTGCGTCCGTGTCGGCGATCACAGGGTCATCTACACCATCGAGGACGAGGTGCTCCTGATGGTCGTCGTCACGGTTGGTCACCGCCGGGACGTGTACGACCGCTGACCGGGTCCGCGGCCCGGCCCGGCCCGGCGAACTCGCTCAGGCGCTCAGGTAGAGCGCCGCGAGCGCGACCGGGACGACGACGACGTAACCCTCGAACCCCCGGCGCAGCACCGCCGGCGCGTGCCGCAACTCCATGAAGTGCAGGCCGACGAGCCAGATCTTCGTGAAGGTGATGACGAGGACGGCGACCACGGCGACGTCGCCGCTCGCGACACCGTGGTCGTCGCCGAGGAGCCACGAGGCGATCGTCGCGAGGACGAGGCCGCCCCAGACGGCGTAGAGCAGCGTGTGCGCGCGGTCGGTCATGTCACCCGAAGAGGTAGAGGAGGGCGAAGAGGGCGATCCACAGCAGGTCGACCATGTGCCAGTAGGAGGTGCCGCTCTCGACCATGGTCCCGTCCCGCTCCGTGGGGACCCCGCGGCGCGCGATCCGCATCACGCCGGCGAGCACGACGACGCCGATCGCGACGTGCAGCAGGTGGATCCCGGTGAACGTGAAGTAGTAGAGGAAGAAGTCGCTGGTGCGCGCGGAGACGCCGCTCGTGCCGAGGTCGGTGTACTCGAAGACCTTGCAGGCCGCGAACGCGACGGCACACCCGATCGCGACGGCGAAGAACCGCGCGGCGCGGGCCGGGTCGGGCCCGCGCGTGGCGCGGACGCCGAGCGCGACGGCGAGCGAGCTCGAGAGCAGCAGGATCGTGTTGAGCACGCCGAGGCCGACGTGCAGCTCGCTCTGGGAGGCCTCGTAGAGCGCCGGGTCGTTGCCCTGGACCCACACGAGGATCCCGAACATGACGGCGAAGGCGACCATGTCGCCGAGGATGAAGATCCACACCCCGACCTCGCCGGGGACGCGCCTGGGGCTCATACCGGCCCCTCCTCGAGGATGGCGCGACGCACGTGGTAGGCCATGATGAGGAACCAGTTGCCGAAGACGACGGCGACGAGCCAGAACGCCATCGCGCCGTCCCACGCCCACGCGCCGTCCTTGAAGAAGAGGAGCAGCGCACCCGGGATGAACAGGAACGCCGACCACAGGCTGTACCACGCGAGCCACCGCGGGAGGATCGGCTTCTCGCGCTTGTCGGAGAGGATCGCGATGGCGACCGCGCCGAACTGGATGAGCGCAGGCGGGTAGTTGATGATGAACGGGATGACGGCGGTGTCCATCATCGCGAGCGTCGTGTCGGGGTCGCGCTCGGGGCGAAACGCGATGCCCATGAACAGCATCGTCGGGTAGTTGATCGCGAAGACGCCGAGCGTGCCGCCCACGAGCTGCATGTAGGTCATGGGCGAGAACGCCCCCTCGATGCGCTTGAGCTGCATCGCGATCGCGATGCAGAACGGCGCGGTGAGCCCCGAGGCGATCATCATGAGGACGAGCCCGAGGCGCTTGACGTCCGTGTCGGTGCGCCAGTGCTCGGCGATGCCCTGCGCGGAGGTCGTCGCGTCCGGCGGCGGGATGAGGCCGGCCATGATCGCGCCCGCGAAGAACACGACGATGAAGACCGGCGCGCACCACACGCACCACAGCTGGACCCGTTGCGGCGTCACCGGGACTTCTTCAGCGTCTTGATGATCGTCTTCGCGGCGTTCATGCCCGGCATCCCGTTGATCCCGGCGATCGGGTGCGTCCCCGAGCCGGAGAGGAAGAGGCCCGGCACGGGCGTGACGTAGCCGGCGAGGCCGGCGGCCGGGCGCAGCGGCCCGAACCGGGTGATGATGGGATCGACGTGGTAGACGTTGCCCTGCGGCGCGCGGAAACGGTCCTCGAGGCCCTTCGGGGTGAGCGTCCGCCGGGCGATCTCGAGGCTGTCGAGCCCCTCGTAGTACCGGGCGCAGTCGGCGAGGATGCGCTCCTCGGCCTTCGTCTTCACCGTCTCCCAGTCCTCGACGGGCTCGTTCGGCACCAGCCCGCTCCAGAACCACCAGGTGTCGTGACCCTCCGGGGCCATCTTCGGGTCGAACGCGGTCGTCACCTGGGAGAGCCCGGGGATCATCTCCGGGACCTCGCCGCGGATGCACGCCTTGCCGGCGTCGAGCGACTGCTGGTGGGTGGACCAGGTCACGCACGGCAGGCGCAGGTCGACGGGATCCCCGGGCAGGTTCGCCTTGCGCCACTCCTGGTGCTTCGTGAGCGCGACCTTGCCGCTGAGCGCGACGTTGACCTTGATGTTGCCGTAGCCCGTCGAGGTCGTCGGGATGTGCTCGACCACGCGCGAGAGCTTCGCATCCAGGACGCCGTCGGGGAGCAGATCCCCGAGCGCGATCGTGGGGCCGCACGCGGTGACGACGCCCTTCGTCGCCCGCAGTTCCTCACCGTTCTCCAGCACGACACCGCTCACGCGACCGCCCGACATCAGCATCTGGCCCACGGGTGCGGAGCAGCGTACCCGGCCGCCGTGGTCCTCCAGGCAGCGGATGAGCGACGCGGGGAACGCGCCCGTGCCCCCCTCGAACATCGCCACGC
Source organism: Paraconexibacter sp. (assembly GCA_041603715.1). Taxonomy (GTDB): domain Bacteria; phylum Actinomycetota; class Thermoleophilia; order Solirubrobacterales; family Solirubrobacteraceae; genus Paraconexibacter. The sequence goes on from JBFIDS010000002.1 coordinate 21,185, forward strand.
CCCACTTCTGGTAGACGCCGAGGTAGATCAGCGCCCACCCGGAGGCGTCCGCGTCGAAGGCCATGAACGGCAGGTTCACGGTGAGCGGACCGCGCACCATGTCGTGCTCGAAGTATTCCTCGATCGCCTCCTTCTGGGAGATCGAGGCCCAGTGGACGATCTTCTTCAGCTGCTTGCGGCCCTTCGCGACGGCCTTCAGGGCCTCGAGGACGCGCCCGCCCTCGGGCTTCACCGGGTTCGTCTGCATCATCGGCAGGCCGATCGCGGTCGCCGCCGCGATGATCTCCGACAGCTCGCGCCACTGCTCGGCGTCCTTGCGCGAGAACCGCTTCATCTCCTCGATGGTGCGCTCCGCCTCGCGCCACATCGCGATCGACTCGCCCTCGGGGCCGAGGTGCACGTGCGCGGGGTTGATGACCCGCTGGCGCAGCCCGTACTTCGCCGAGAGGCCGAGCTCCTGGTCGATGCTCGTCGTGCGGAACAGCGACGCGTGGATCGACGCCTCGTTGATGAGGTGCTCCGGGGCCTCGGGGGCCATCGGGTTCGTCGACGTCATCCCCCCGGGCGTGGCCGCCGCCTCGACGACGAGGACGTCGAGCCCGGCCTTCGCGAGGTAGCACGCGGCGACGAGGCCGTTGTGACCGGCCCCCACGACGATGATGTCGGCGCTGCGCGCGCGCTCCTGCGACCCTGACATTCCGGCCCCTTCTGAACGTTCGTACGAGTGATACGGACAGACTGTCCGGCAACCATACAGAATGTTCGAAGCCGCGCGCAAGGCGGTCGCTCCACCGCCGACGCGCGAAGTGTACGAGCCGCTTCCGGGTCACCCGGAACGGCCTCGTTCACCTCGCCGGAGCGGGACTTCCTCGCGTCAGCAGTCGGCCTCGACCCGCGGGTACGTGTACCCGGTCTCCTTGACACGCTCCGGGCCCGTCGGCGTGCTCGACGTCGCGCGGGTCTTGCCGAGAGAGCCGGGCGCGGGGTACGGGTCGAAGTTGACCGCGGTCTGCGGGCTCGAGTACAGGAGGTTCGCGATGCCCTCCGACATCTCCTCCGGCAGGCCGCTCATCGAGTTCTCGCTGAAGATCGGCGCGAGGCGGATGAGGTGCCCGGTGGCGTCGTAGGAGTTCGACGACGAGCCGAGCCCCATGAGGATGTGGAGCGCCTCGGGGAAGTACGGCTTGGAGTACCGCAGGATCGGTGCGACCTCACACGCCGTCCGACGTAGGGCGGGGAGGGCGGCGGCGAGCGGCTTCGAGAGCGCGGTCACGCGGTCGAGGGTCGTCTCGAGCACGGGGGCGGCCCCGCGGAGCTCGCGCATGACGCCCCGCCCGTCGGTGGTGGCCGCGGGGAGCCGGTCGACGACCGGGTGCAGGGCGCGCAGTGCCCTGGTCGCGTCGTCGACGACAGGGGTCGCGACGCCCGATGTCGTGCGCAGCGTCTCGGCCGTGGCCCCGACCCGAGTCAGCGTGCCGGGAAGGGCTCGCAGCGTCTCGCCGAGCGCCTCGTCCTGGTCTCGCAATGCGCCGAGGGCCACGAGCCCGCGCCGCGCGATGTCGGTGATCGCCTGGTCGCGCTGACCGATCGCGGCGGCGACGTCGCCGAGCTGGTCGACGAGCCGTGCCGCCGCCTGACGCTCGCGGTGGGCGACGTCGACGAAGTCGCGCGCCTCGGGGAGGAACGCTCCGGTCTCACCGACGAGCTCGTTGAGGTTCTCGCCCCGGCCCTCGAGCGCACCGCCGAGGCTCTGGATCGTCTCACGCGCCCGCTCGCGGGTCTCGCCCTTCATCACGCTGAGGAGCCGGTCGACGTCGACGAACTCGTCGGCCTGCTCGACGTCGAGCCCTCCCCCGGAGGGGATCGTCGCCGACGCGTCGCCCACCGTGACGGAGACGTAGTTCTCGCCGACCGGGGTGTGCTGACGGATCTGGACGCGGGAGTCGGCGGGGAGCGGCGTCACGGCGTCGTCGTCGAACTGAAGCTCGATCCGCGCGCCCATCCCGAGGCGCTCGACGTCCTTGACGCGACCGACCTGGGCGCCGGCGACGGTGACCCGCGACCCTGGGGCGAGCGCGGCGCCGCTCGGGATGACCGCGGACACCTGGTACTTGTCGTCGAGCGTCGGGAGCCCGCCGCCCTTGTAGAGGATGAAGGTGCCCCACGCGACCGCGACGGCCGTGAAGCAGAGCAGGGAGAGGAAGTGGCCGCGGAGGACCCGGCGGTTGCTCATCAGCCCTCGTCCTGTGTCGTCGGGACCCGACCGTCGATCGTCACGCCGCCGGCGCAGTTGGCGGCCGGTTTGCGCTTGGGGACGTCGCCGAGCCCGATGTCGGGCGCCTGCACGGCGAGGTTGCCGCGCGGGATCGGGCCGCGGGCGTCACCGAACTTCGACAGCGACGTGTTCCACTGGAAGAAGCCCTTGATCGCTGCCTCGCACAGCACCAGGCTGCGCGTCGTCTTGCCGAACGTGTCGGTCTGCGGCGCCAGCGCGTCGACGGTGCCGGAGAGGGCGCCGGCGATCGGCTGAAGCGCCCGTGCGAACGGCACGAGGCGTTCGACGGGCCGACCGAGCCGGGTGACCGCCGGATCGAGATCGGCCTGCAGACGGCGCACGGCGCGCAGGCTCGTGGGCAGCTTCGCCGCGATGGGGTCGAGGTCGGCGATCGCGGTGTCGACGTCGCCGAGGACGCGGGTCACCGCCCGGAAGCTCGAGTCGACCGCGCGCGTCGTGCCGGGCAGCGCGCGGAGCGTCGCGTCGAGATCCGCCGACCCCTCCTGGAGCGCGCCGAGCGTTGCGCTGCCCTCGCGGACGAGCGTGCGGATCTCCTCCTCCCGCTCCCCGAGCGCGCTCGTCAGCGTCGCCGCGTTGCTCACGAGGCGCTTCGTCGCCCTCTCCCGTTTCGCGAGCTGCTCGGCGAGGACGCTCGCGCTGCGGACGAAGGGGGTGAAGGTCTCCACCGCGAGCCGCAGCTCGTCGCCGCCGTCCTCGAGGCCGTTGCCCAGGTTGTCGAGGAGCTGCGCGAGGCGCGTGCGCTCATTCGCCTGAAGGGTGTTGAGGACGTCGTTGATCTTGACGTTCGCCGAGGTCTGCGTCGGAGCGACGATGTCGTCGCTGCCGAGCCGCCCCGCGGACGGGGTGCCCGGATCGACGATGTCCAGGTACTGGTCGTTGAGCGGCGTCTCGGGACGCAGCTCGGCCACCACGTCCTTGTAGATCGGATAGTCGTCGCGGACGGAGATGCGCAGCACCGGCTGGATGCCGACGCGCTCGATCTCGGCGATCGTGCCGGCGGGGACCCCTCGGTAGCGGACGTCGTCGACCTTCGCGAGCACGCCGTAGGCGTCGTCGACGGCGAACCGGTACTCCTCGGTGCCCTTGAAGAGGGTGTTCGTGAGCTGGCTGAAGAGCAGGGCGCCGCCCACGAGGGTCGCCGCCGCGGCGAGGACGAGCGTCGGGATGTACGGAAGCGAGCGGCGTGCCTCGAGGGCGAGCCGCCCTCGGGTGACGCCCGTGGTCAGCCTGTCGCGCGGATCCTTCACTTCGAGCCCTTCTTGGCCGCGGGCGTCCGCGTGAGGTTGCCCGTGAGCGGCGTCCCGTATTGGAGGTAGTTCGTGAAGACCTCGTCGAGCGCGTCGCACGCGAGGATCTGCCCGGCCGTCGGGTCGGTGATCGCCGTCCGGCACGGCAGGTACACCGAGCTGAGGCCGACCGAGGCGGGGAAGCGGATGAAGTGGCCGTTGGAGTCCTGCTGGCTCGCCGAGCCGCCGAAGCCCGCGGCGGTGCCGCCGATCATGACGCTGGTCGGCTTGCCGGTCTCGGGATCGATCTCCGAGAGGTAGGGGAAGATCTCCTTGTCGAGCCGGTCGATGCTCGGCTGCAGCGCGTCGATGACGGGCACGCCGCGGGTGCCGAGTTCGGCGAGCGAGGACACGGTCGGGCGCAGTGCGCGCACGAGCGGACGCGCGCGATCGAGGAGGCGCGCGGTCGTGCGCAGCGTCGGACGCAGCGCCCGCAGCGTCGGGGCGACATCGGTCGCAGATCGCTCGAGCTCACCGACGAGGCCGTCGGCGCCCTCGAGCGTCGTGTCGAGGCGGGCGAGGGTGGAGCGCACGAGCCGCGTCACTCCGGGCCCGTCGGCGAGCGTCGCGCGGATCTCGGCGTCGCGGGCGGCGGTGGTGCGCAGCGTCGCCGCAGCACCGGAGACGAGCGCACGCAGCTCGTCCCGCGGCGCGTCGAGCGCGCTCACGGTCGCGGCGGTTCCCTGGATCGCGCGGCGCAGGTCGCCGTCCGCCTCACCCCGCAGCGCGCCCACCCCCTTCTCGATGTCCGCGTCGCCGTCGGCCACGGCGTCGAGGAGGCCGGCGACCGACGTCTCGTCGGCGAGCCCCCGGCTCATCTCGCCGGGCAGGGTGAGCAGCCCCTTGCGCGCGTCGCCGCGGAACACGGTCGTGAGGTCCTCGACCTCGACCTGGACGCTGTTCTGGTCGCGCGGGATGACGCCCCCGAGCTGACCACCGGACGGCGTGCCCCGGTCGACCTCGACGTAGAACGAGCCGCCGAGGAGGTTCTTCCAGCGGATCTGCGCCGCCGCGTTGCCGTAGAGCGGGCCGGCCTCGTCGGCGATGTCGAGCGTGACGATCGCTCCCTGGCCGCGCCCGGTGTCCTCGACCTTCATGACCTTGCCCTCCTCGCGGCCGTCGACCCGCACCGGGTCACCGGCCTTGAGCTGCGGGGCGTGCGTGAACTCGGCGCGAACCTCACGACCCTTGTCGCGGAAGAACTCCTGGGCCCACCCGAGGTAGTAGGCCGCCATGACGAAGATCGTGATCGCGAGGAACAGCGCGCCGAGCCAGGCGAGGCCGTGGCGCTCGTTGAACGACCGCACCGCGTTCATCGACCGGCCACCTTCGGGACGAACTGCGGGTAGGGCTTGGCGAGGAAGGTGCACGGGGCGACGACGCCCTCGCGGACGTTGTTGCCCGACGTGTCCTTCAGCCCGACGACGTCACCCGACAAAGGGAGGACGACCTGCAGGCGGAAGGCCTGGGCGGGACCCTTCGGCCCGCGACCCGGCTGCGTGAAGCCGGTCATGCTCCGCATCGTCTGGGCGAAGTTGACGACGTCGCATTCGTAGGGGGCCGTCTCCCGGAGGATCGGGGAGAGGTTCTCGAGCAGCCCGTCGACGGGCTTCAGCAGCGGGCGCAGGGAGTCGGTGATCCGCAGTGCGCCCGGGATCGCCGGACCAGCGGCCTCGAGGAGGTCGTCCGCCGCGGCCAGCGGAGCGCGGCTCTCGTCGAGCAGGGCGGAGAGCCCACGCAGGCCGGCGGGCGCGTCGTCGAGCGTCATCGACGCCGCCCCCGCGGCGCCGCGCAGGCTGCTGACGAGCTGCGTCCCCGCGGCGAGGCCCGAGCGCGTCGAGGCGAGCGCCGCGGGCGCCACGTCGAGGGTCTCGCGCATCGCGTCGCGCTCGCGGATGAACGGCTCGACGGCGTCCGCGGTCACCGGAGCGAGATCGCCGAGGCGGCGGCGCTCACGGTCGAGCGGGCGGACCGCCGACTCCAGCGCGGGAACGAGGCGGCGCGCCGCGCCGTCGCGAGCGAGGATCGTCGCGGCGACCTCACCGAACGGCTTGCCGCGCGTGGCCGCCGCGTTGATGCCCTCGTTGAG
>JBFIDS010000003.1:0-24053 GCA_041603715.1 Paraconexibacter sp.
ACACGGTCGGCGGCGGCCTCCGGGGCCTCGTGCTCCCACACACGGACGACGGTCCACCCGGACTCGGCGAGGCGCCGGTCGGTGTCGCGGTCGCGAACGACGTTGCGCCGGAGCTTTTCCACCCAGAAGGCGCGGTTCGCGCGGGGCACTGTCGCGTGCGCAGGGCACGAGTGCCAGAAGCATCCGTCGACGAACACGGCGACCTTCTCGGTCACGAAAACCAGGTCGGCCCGCCGCCGCCGGTCGAAGTCCAGAGGGCGCTCGACGCGGAAGCGCAGCCCGCGACGGTGGAGCGCCGACCGCAGCAGTCGTTCGGGTGTGGTGTCCCGCTGCCGCAGCCGGCTCATTCGAGCGCTGACCTCGGGGGATGATGGGACCGGCCGCTGCACAGCAGCAGTCGATGATGCCCGATCCCCTCTCAGGCTGCTCGGGCGGCCGGTGCGCGGTCACGCGAGACCGCGTCGAGGGTCCTTGCGAGGTGCTCGCCGATACGAGCGGCCAGCAAGCACGGGACGGCGTTGCCGATCTGGCGTGCGACGGACGTCATGCTCTGCGACTCGGGGAAGACGAAGTCGTCGGGGAAGCTCATGCAGCGGGCGCCCTCACGGACGGTGATCGGACGGTCCTCCGACGGATGCAGGTAACGCCCCTTCTCAGGCTTGATGAACTCCGTGCGGATCGTGCTCGACGGCCGGTCCCACCAGAGTCGACCAAAGACGTCGGTGGTCCCGGTCGGCTTGTTCAGCCAACACGGCGGAGTGATCTCGGGCGCACGCTCGGCAAGCTCGAACCGGCCTTCACCCTGCCCCGGAATCGTGCGGTAGCGCCGGAGACTCACCTCCGTCGGGTTGCGACCCACGTGCCAAGCCTGACCATTGGGGCGCAGCGAGAGCGGTGTCGGGTTGTGGGTCGCCCAGCGAAAATCACGCCATGGTGCGAGCGGACCATCCGTCTTCGGATCCTGGTGCGTCGGGCCCGGGAGACTCGGCACCCCGCCCAGGAGCCCGATGACGAACGCCCGCTTGCGGCTTTGCGGCACCCCGTAGTCGGCGGCGAGGAGGACGCCATCGACGATGAGGAAACCGTACGACCGCGCACGTGCGTGGAACTCGCGGTACTCGGCGGAGCGCAGCAGCTGCGGCACGTTCTCCATGACGAACGCTCGCGCGCCGGACTCCCGTAGCGCGATCAGATAGCTCCGCCAGAGCGCCCGACGTTCGAGCCCGATACCCGCACGGTTGAGCGTGCTGAAGCCTTGACAGGGCGGGCCGCCGATGACGACGTCCACCCGCGGCCAGGCCGGCACGTCCTCGATCCGCCCTTCGAAGACGTGGTCGCCGAAGTTGCGCCGATAGGTCGCGGCGGCGTCCCGGTCCATCTCCACGGCGAACACGGGGGCGTAGCGACCAGTGTCGACGAATCCGCGCGTCATTCCGCCACAGCCGGCGAACAGGTCCATCAGGGTGTATCTGGGCGCCGGCACCGCTGCCAGGCTAGCCGGCGAGGTGGACGGAGTCGTCCTGCTCCTGCTGCTTGGCGTCGGTCTGGTCGGAGGGACGCTCGCTCCCGGCCTTGGGGTCGTCGGCGGTCGCGATTCCGGCGCCGTCCGCGATGCGGTCGAGGAGGACCCCGACCGCCGCGACCTTTTCGGAGAAGTGCGCGTCACCCAGGTCGTGCGGACCCTCTGGCTTCTCCTCGAACAGTTGCTGCGCGGTGACGGCGCTCGCCCGCCATACCTCCTGAGCCGCAGGATCGGTGCCGAGGTCCGGGGCGACGGCGTCGAGCGCCGCGACGAACAGCTGCGAGTTGACCGCGCTCGAGAGCAGGTTGACCTGGCGCCCGATGAGCGGTTGACCGTCGGTCCGGCGCTCCTCGACGAACCGCAGCACGGCGGCGCAGAACGGTCGGTTGTGAGCGGCGACGAGGCGCATGATCGTGTTCGGGATGTCCGGCGGGCTGAACGCGCCCTCGACGGGACCGTAGTCAGCGCCGACCCGGAACAGCTCAGCACCCCACCACAGCCGCGAGAACGCCTGGTTGACGTCCCCGGCCCGATACCGCTCGGGGTTCTTGCTCCATCGCCACCGCACGTAGTCGGGTGCGTCGACGTAGGCGGCGTGCAGCCAGAACTCTTTGGTGCTCGCCTCACGACGCGTCAGTCGGAGCAACGCGTGCAGGCGCACGGCGAGCCACGGATCGGACGCGGTGGGGTCGTCAGCGAACAGTCCGCGGGCAGCGGCGCCGAGCTCAGCGATGCCCGCGTGGTCGACGTCCCGCCCCCGCTCCGTGACGAGGCCCTCGACGTCGATCGCCTCGTCGCCTTCCAGGAACGCCTGGGTCACGCGGGTCACCACCACGGCCGAGAGACACTTCACGTCAGGACCTCCTGGGTCTTCAGCGCCTTCTGCAGGAGCTTGCCGGCGCCCATGTGCGAAGAGACGGCCAGTTGGATCATCACCTGCGTGATCACCGCGTCAGACCCGACGAGCTCCTTCCGGACGCGGGCGACGGCTTCGTCCTCGGTCACGTCCGGGTAGATGATCGGCAGGCTCCATCGCAGGATGTCGGCCATCCAGCGCGTCTCTGGCAGCTCGCAGCTCCCGGTCTCTTCGTTCAGACGGATCGCCGCGGCGCTCGCGCCGATCGCCGCGGTCCAGGCGGCCGTCGCGATGCGGCGCATCTCGGCCTCTCGCAACGCGGCCTCGAGCGGAGGGCGTTCCACTCCTCCCGAGAAGAGCTCGCGCAGACCATCGAGATCGCCGTTGAGGTGGATCGCCGGAACGCTCCCGGCGAGGTCGACGAAGAACGACTCGCTGCCAGCCTGCTCGGGGATGGTCGGGTCGCGCTCGGCACCCACGAAGTGCGACCAACGCACCTGGAACGTGCCCTCGAACGGAGGGACCGCGGTCTCGTCGGAGTACAGCGTCCAGGGAACCGACGTGCCGATCCGCCGCGCGGGCCGTCCGTCGATGTCGGCGACGACCTCGCCTCGGATGGTCACCTTGTCCCGGAGGTCGTGGGCGAAGAGCTCGAAGGATGCGTCCCACCGCGACTCGTCCTCACCCGGCGTCGGCTGATGCGCGATCCGGAGCTTGGTGGCGGCGCAACGGGCGACGACCGTCGCTCGCGGTTCGATGCCATCGTCGAGCAGGGCGGCGATCTCGTCCTCGGGTGCGATCAGTTCCATCCGAAGACGCACCCGCTTCCACCCCCCGTCTTGCGCGGCCGTCATGTCGATGCGTTCGAGGTGCTGCTCGACGAGGTCCGGTCGCGGGACACCGTCGACCTCAAGGTCGACGAGCCGGAGCTCAGGTGCCTTCTCCAGGGTGCGGTGCGGCAGCACGCTCGTCACGGCTGGTACACCGCCTTCCGTGACGCGACCTTGACGTCCAGCGCGACGTCCTCGGGCCGGCCCGGCAGACTTGCCGCGTCGACGAGGAGCCGAAGCTTGCACTGCCGTCGTGCGGGGTTCATCCGTACGAGACCGTCCGCATCGACCTCGCAGTGCCTGAGCTCGTCGATCGCTGCAACACGAACGGTCGTGCGGGCCCCGCCACCCTCCACGGCCGTCTGCACGACGGGCTCGAACTGCCAGACGTGTTCGGCCCGCTGCATGGCGGTGACGGTGATCGACAGCGACCAGCTGCCGCCCTCGAGGTGACCTGACGTCTTCGTCACGTGCGGTTCACCCTTGCGTGCGGCCGGGGTCTTGATCGTGAGCAGGCGCTTCAGCTCCTCCGGCCCGTCGGCGTCCCCGGTCGCCCGGGGCGCGACGAGCGCGCGGAGGACCTGACGCACGTGGTCCCGCATCTCGTCGAGCCGCGCACCGCCGCCCGGCTTATACGTCGCTCCCATGTCAGGGGTGACCTTCCAGGCGTCGTGCGCAGGAGGCTCCGCGATCCGGAGGAACTGCTCGGCCTCTGTGCACCCCTCCCCGTCGGAGCTGGCCTCGCCGCAACGGAGCACGGCGTGGAACGGCCGTGCCCCGATGCGGAGATTCGGCAGGCTCCAGTAGTCGACCACCATGCCGAGCCCTCTCACCAGAGCGACGCGACTCACGAGGTCGGTGTCGGTCTTGGCGTCCGCCCGGCGGACGATCAGTTCAGGATGGTGCGTGACCCGGTCGTGCTCGCCGTCGAGTCGCGGAGGGACGGTCAGATCGATCAGGCGTCGCGTCACCGCGCCCACCTCGTCGAGCTCCTCGTCGAGGTCGTCGTCGCGGGCACGGTCGGCGAGTGCCACGAAGGGGCCGACCCCCGCCGCCAGGTCCACCGGGACGTCGGTCCGTGTGCCGTCCGCGCCCTCCGCCCAGTAGCCGACCGTCGCGGTGAGCGTCCCGGCGTGGATGGCCGGCCAGAAGTGCTTGCAGAGCGCGTCGGCCAGATCCACCGCCATCTCCTCGACGGACTCCTGACCCTCCCGCGACGGGTCGTGAAAGCCGATGACGAGGATCGAGGTACCGGGGCCGGCCCCGGATCGGTCGAGCAGCATTCCGGTCGCCTGCGACCCGGCGTTCCACGCGCTCACGGCCTGGTCGTCGGCGTCGATGGCGCCGAACCACCCGGGTCCGGCGAACTCCCCGTGGTCCAGTTCGTGCCAGGCGAGTTCGCAGCGACCGAAAACGCGGCCGTGCTGCCGTGCCGGGTCGCCTTCGAGCGGTTCGACGAGGTCAGAATGGAACAGCACGGTCGACAGGGACGAGCAGCGCCAGAGGACGGCCTTTCCGAGCCCGAAGGTGCCCCCCGACGTGCTGCCCTTGTTGGAGTCCAGGTTGTTGCGGCAAAGTGCGGCGAAGTTGCTGTTGACGCCCGTCTCCGCGCCGAGCAGTCCTTTTGCGTCACGCTCAGTGATGCGAAGGACGACCATCTCGCCCTGCTCGTCGAGATGGTCGAGGCCCTGCCGGAGCTCACGGCCGAATTTCTGCTCCGGATCGGCGGACGCACGGAGGTGTGGCTCTAGTGCCGACCAGCCGATCGCCGGCAGGAACGACGCGAGATCCGCCTCACGCATCGTGTAGAGGCCGAAGTCGACCCGGACCCCTGGTCCATGGCGGACGTCGAGCGTGTTCTGGCAGACCTCGCGCGTGAAGACGTCCAACGTCGGGTCGAACGCCCAGACGTTCGCGTTGCCGAAGTCACGACCGCCGTCGGGGTTGCCCCCGCGGAACCGCCAGCTCAGCCCAGTCATGCGGCCCCCGTCCCGAGCGCGACGATCCTGTCGTAGACCGGCCGCGGGACGACCCGTACGCCAGTCCTGAAGTACAGCCCGGCGCGGCCGCCGTACGCATTCGCCGCGGGCTCGAGGTAGCCGTCGGCCGTCTTGAAGAAGAGCGGCGACGGGAACGGCACGAATGCTTCGATCGCACAACGCAGGCGCCCGTCGGGCGCCGCGCCCACCTCCCCGACCCGCCCGTGTCCGAGGTACGCCTGCGGCCGGGTGCCGCCGGATGCGCTGCGTCGGCCGCGGTAGTAGATGAAGCGCTCTCCGTCGACGATCCGTGATCGGTAGCGCTTCGGGTACTCGTACGACAGCCCGAGTTCGTCGGCGTAGACATGGCCGGACACGGTGACTTCGTTCTGGGTCAGGATCAATGGCACCTCGACAACCCTCCCGCGCACCTCGGACGACACGCGTAGCTCTTGTTCATTCCTCTCCCCACTCCTGCAGGACGCCCGCCGCGATGAGGTGCTGGAAGCGCTCGGCGATGGCCGACGCTTGCGGACCGCGCACGCGGAGCCCGACCTCGATGTTCTCCGCGAGGCCGTGATGGCTGAGGTTCGCCGAGGTGACGAGCACGCTCATCCGATCGACGACGAGCACCTTGGCGTGCATCTTGATGTAGGGCGCAAGCTCGGTCCCTTGGGGCTCCCAGGTGTAGATCGTGGGCTTCGGGCGCGTGACATCCCAACCCGCGAGCAGCTGAGCGCGGTTCTTCGCTTCCTCGTCCTTGTGAAGGATCACCTTCACGGCTGCGTGTCTCGCCGTCGCCTCTCCGAGCAGCTCGAAGATCTGCTTCGTGGTGTCGACGGCGGTGATGCTGTAGCCGACCAGCAGGACCTCGCCCCCGGACTTCACCTCCCGCAGCATCTCCGCCATAACCTTCGCCGTCGGCCGGACCAGGGGCCCTTCGGCGTCGGGGCCGGTCCACACCACACCGATCTCAGGGGAGCGCGCGGCCGTGCGCTCCGTCGCGGTGAGTGCGGTCCTCAGGGCGAGGGCGATCACCTGCGGGTCCCGTTCCTGCAGATCGTTGAACGCGCGATGGACGGTCGATGCCGTCCTCGAGTCGACACCTCGCAATGCGCTGATACCGACGGGACTCGATCCCATGTGCACCCTGCCGGTCTCGAGCGCCGATGCGAGCGCACCGATCGCCGCTGGCCCCGCATCGGCGACCAAAGTCGCCAGCACCTCATGTGCCGGCGAAGAAGGCAAGCGCATCACCGCGGAGCGAAGGCGCGACGGTACCGCGGTCGAGGTATCGGTTGGCCGCCTCGCACGACGTCTCACTGATGAGGAGACATGAGTGGCACGCGGCGCCGTTGAGGTCGTTGTTCGGTGCCTCGGGTCCACGACCGTCGCAGTGCGGATCGCCCGCGCACAGTCGTGCATCCTCGAGCGCCCGGTGGATGAGCGGGCCGAGATCCTCGGGCCGACCCATCTCCACGAGGCCCCCGAGCGACCCCTCGGAGTCAGGCGTCGCCGTGTAGATGAGGATCCCCGCCATCTCCTCGCCCGGCTCCGACGAGCTGTAGATGCGCTCGCGGAGCGAGGCCGCCGCGTAGCCGCAATCGAGTCCGAGCTGACGGATGATCATGTGCGAGAGGGAATGGAGCAGCATGAACCTGGGCGTCCGCGCCCGGACGAACGGCATCGCGCGCTTGTCGTGCCAGTCCCGTTGCGCCTGCTCGTGCACCCCGGCGAGAGTCACGACCGCCTCGCGCTGCTCCCATGCCTTCACAGCTGTTTCATCGAGCTGGATGAACAGCCCTTCGCCGCGCAGCTCGACCCCCGGGTACCAGGAGGACTTGCCCTTGAATATGGGCGACAGCACGCTCTCGATCTGCTCGATGTCGTCCAGGGCGCCGATGTCCGGGACGGCGTCGATGCGCGTGAATCCGCGGAGGGCCCGTACCTCTCGCAGACGCTCGAGCAGGACCACCCGCCCGATCTTCCCCTCCAGCCCGTCGGGCACCGGCACGACCACCGAGCGGAACTCCGCCTGCGCATGGATGGTGCCGTACTCGCCCTGGAGTGAATGCCACTCCTCGACGCGCAGGTCCGTCTGCGGCGCGTCTGCGCCCTTACGTCGCTGCTCGAGCGCCTTCCATACCTGGTCCGACGTAAAGGGTGCAAGCTCGGGCGCACTGTTGATCCTCAGCCAGGCGCCCATGTCAACGGCTGATGCCAGCAACTCCATCATCCCGGCGTACTGGCCGACCGCGAGCTGCAGGGGATCTGACCACGGCGGGATGCTCAAGGCGGACTCCACCGCGGAGAAGTACGCGTTCGACGCGCCCCGGAGAAGGACACGCGGCATTTCGGTGCATCCCGGTTCGCGGGCGTCGTCGCGGAGCCACGGTCGACCCCCCGCGCAGCTGAGCTGCTGCCGGCCCTTGCGGCCGAACGCCTGACCGAGGTTCTTCTTCGCCCCGTGTGCGCTGCACTTCACCCACAGGTCGGTGATCGAGCCGGTCCGTCCCGAGTCCTCGAGGTAGAGCGGCTCGCTGCAGGCGACTCCCGGATGCACATACTCGTGCCACGGGAAGTCGTCGAGGTGCCCCTTGCTGCACGCGACCATGAAGCGGGCCGGGTACGCCACACCTTTGCCTTTGCCGGGACAGTTCGGCGCTTTGCAGACGTGCTCCGACCGTTTCGGGTCGAACTCGAACCGGTCATGTGACATGAGCCTTCGGCACCGCGGACAAACCAGGTAACGCGGGAAGATCGCCGCAGGAAGTCCGCCGACATCCGTCTGCCCGTTGTAGAACGGCGGTGAGCGGAAGCTCTTGACGCCCATACGTCGTGCGAGGCGCGGCTCGTCCACCCGACGTGTGTGCTCGAACTGCCATTCGTCGGCAGAGAGCATGACCATGGAGAGGCTGGGCAGGTCCACGAGAGACCCTGGACCGTTCTGGGTGACCGCCTGACTCGGCCTGAGCTTGCCGGCACGCACGCCCATCAGAACCCTCCTCCGCGCAGGACGACGTCGATCTCCGGCTCGACCTCGCGCAGGGACCCGGCCGCGGGCCAACACCCCGACGCACCTCTGTTCTCCATCGACCTGAGGAGGTTCAACCTCGCCGGCGAGGCATCCCTCCTGCCGAGCCCGAGACGGGTGTAGACGAGTTCCGGATCGTCGTCCGCAGCCCACCCATCCCAGGCCTCGATCAGGTACTGCAGCTGCGCGACCGTGTCGAGCCTGATGTCCTCGCGGCCCGTGGCGGCGAGCGCGCGCTCGGCGAGCTCAGCGGCGATCGTGGCCGCGTCCGGGTTGTCCGCGCGGAAATCGCGTGCGGAACTCTCCGCAGCGGCCGACTCGGACGCGAGGCGCACGTAGCCCGCGAGGACGGCCGGGAGCGCACGATCACGGGCGCGCGCCGAGAAGGGAGTCACGCTGGTCGCCTCGACGTGCCGGTAGAAGGTGTCGTGGTAGTGACGGAATCTCTCGTAGTGCGAAGTGTCCCGCGGTCGGATCCAGTTGAACACGTCGACGACCAGTCCCGGGTACTTGCGGCCGACGCGGCTCGTCGCCTGGATGTACTCGGCGCTCGTCTTCGGCTGACCGCTCACGACCATGAGCCCCAGGCGGTCGATGTCGACGCCAACGGAGAGCATGTTCGAGGCCAGAAGAACGTCGACGGGGAACTCTCCCGTCTGGACGTCGATGAACGTGCGGTCCAGCTGCTGGAGGCGAGCGGGTATCTCGTAGCTCGGGATCCGACTCGTGAGCTCCCAATTCTCGTACAGGTTGCGCCGCGGCCCGAACGCCCGCCGTTGAAGAACTCGGAGCCTGGCCGGCACGTCGTCCTCGACCAGGCGCAGCGCGCCGCCCAGCTCACGGAGAGAGTTGAAGTACCCGACCAAGGTCATGTAGGCGTCGGTACTCGGCGAGGGATCCGCTTCGAACTCGAGTAGTCCACGGCTGAGGAGCGCGCCGTAGACGCGGACCAGCGCCGTTTTGACCGACTTCCCGGGGGCGTACACCCCGACATAGATCCTCCCGGGACTCTTCGCCTCGTCGGCCGGTGCCGCGAAGAAGGATCGGTCCGCCTCGAGACCGAGCGGGGGGAAGACGGCGACATCGAGCCCGAAGAGACCTTCCACCTGGCGCTGCGCGCGACGGATCGTCGCGGTCGAGGCGATGACCTTGGGGCGAAACTTCCTGCCCTCGATCTCACGCGTGCAGAGAGCCTGGATCGCGACCTCGTACAGGCCGACGAGAGTTCCGAGCGGCCCCGAGATGAGGTGCAGCTCGTCCTGGATGATCAGGTCGGGTGGAGCGAGGCGCCCGCAGGTCTCGACTACCGCCTTCTTCTCGCCCGCCGTCGCGTTGTGCGTTGCGGCGTGCGTCTCCGCGCCTGTCAGGTATCCGTGTCGCGAGCAGTGTCGGTCGACCCGGCCGAAGAGGGCCTGCACCCGGCCGTTCAGCGGCATCTGCGCGAACTTGTCCACCGTCGCGAGCAGGATCGAGGGCGGGTTGCGATAGATCTCCTGGTCGACCATGAGGACCGGCAGTCCGAAGCGACTCCGACGTCCGACGAACTCGCACTCGGGCGAGGCGCAGTGGACGTACGTCCTTTCCCGTTCCGGGCTTGTCGAGTACTCGGTGGGAGTGAGATCCGTGCCGCACCATGGGCAGAAGAGGATCTGGTAGGGCGAGCCGCCGTACACCCGTTTGTCGTCCCGCAGGTCCGCGATGGCGTCGCGCGAGTCCGCAAAGCTGTTCGGGGTCGCACCCTGACCGACCCACAGCCCGATGGTGAACCGTTCCTCGCCCCACGTCGCCGTGTCCTGCTCCCGCAGATGCTCCAGGGCGCAGACGAGCGTCAGCGCCCGCTGGAACTGCTGGATCGTCAACAGGCGAAGCGTGTAGCGCATCAGCACGGAGGTGCCTGCACCTGACTCCAGACCCTGCGGGTCGGCGCGACGCCGGCGGAGGGCGAGGGTGAAGGCCGTGAGCCCGAGGTACGCCTCGGTCTTACCACCGCCGGTCGGGAACCAGAGGAGGTCGGCCCGGTCGCGGTCCGGGTGCTCCGGGTCGGCGACGCTCGCCAGGCACTGCAGGACGAAGCCCATCTGGAAAGGGCGCCAGGCCGGCACGATGTCCGGCGGATCTTCATTCCCGCGTCGGAGCTCCCGGACCCTGACCGACCTGCGGAGCTGCAGGGCCATGGCCTCGTTCGCGAACTTGAATGCCTGGCGCGCGTCCTCGTCCCTCCGGAGCAGCTCGATGCCTTCTCGCATCCTCTCGAGAGCTCCGCGCGCAAGGGTGAGGTGGTCGATCCCGACCTGCCGGAGTGGTTCGGCGATGCTCTTCACGTCAACGTCGCGCTTCTCGAGCCAGCCCGCGTATGCATCGACGACCGGCGCGAGGATCGACGCGAGCCCCTCACCGTCGGCTGCGGCGAGCGCGTCCATCTCCAGCGGGGGCACGCCTTCACCGGAGGGGCTCACGATCGGGACACTGCGACGTGGGATGAGCTCGGTCCAGACGCGCACCGCCCGGTCGACCGAGTTCTCGGCGAGTTCCCAGTCCGCCGAGACGCCATGGCCCGTCGCGAGCTCCTTGCGGTTGCGGTAGGTCAGGTCTGCCGACGCGAGGTCCGGGTCCGGGTCCACACCGTCGGCCCCGATGTCGCGAGCGACGATGACCGGCTCGTCGGGATTCACCTCGATCGTCGGCTGGTAGAGCCATGCCGTGTCGGGCGGGCGCTCGTCGCGCGGAGCCTCGCGGACATTCACAAGGAACACGGAGAAGACGATGAAATCCTGGACCTCGCGGGCCAACCACTGGAGCTCGACGCCGGGGATGAGCGGCTCCGCCTCGAGGCCACCGGTGCTCTTGACCTCCAGCGGCCGCTCGAACTCATGATGGGCACGCGGCCACTCGTGCTTCTTCTTGGACTTCGACCGATCTTCCCCGGGGTCCCCGTCCCGCTCGACGCCTTCCTCGGGCTCCAGAGCCGGCTCGTCCTTATCGCGCTTCTCGTACTCGCCCCACGTCACTCGCACGGGGATGGTCGCGGTCGCCCTCTCGACCGCGAACGAGATGCCGATCGACGTCGGATCGAGCGAGGCGGACATCGGGGCCTGACCGTCCCCCTGTTCCTCCGTCTCCTCTCCGTCGAAAGCCTCGTCCTCCACCGGGTCGAGCGGCGTGCCGCTCGGGGCGAGCATGCCGACGAGATAGCGCGTGTTCGGGCTCTGCTCGAGCACCTCGTCGGGCTTCTCCGGCCCACGCAACTCGAGTTCGAGAGCGGCGATCAGGCGCTCGCGCGGCGACTCGCCGGGAACTTCGAGCCATTCGGGATCGCCCTCGGGGGCCTTCTCGTCAGTCAACGCGTGCCTCGGTCTCGTCCGGTTGGATACGTGCGACGTTGAGGAGCTGCACCTCTGCGCCCGGGATCCTGCGCTTCTCGAGCGCTGAGAGGTCCCGCTCGAGGTCGTCCCGCAGAGAGGCGACCTCGGCCTCGGCCCTTCTCAGGTTCGCCTCCCAGAGCGGAATGACCGCTCGGCGTGCCGCTTCGGCCGATTCGCGCAGGTTCGAGAGCGTCGCCGCGCACATCGCGACGCGGTCCCGGCCCGCCTGGACCCGGCGCTCGTACAACGCTCGCGTGCGACTCTCCTCGATCTCGATGCGAGCTGCAGCCAGTTCCTGTGCCGCGGCGAGCTCCTCGTCGCGGACGGCGAACGCGACGCGCTGCGCTGTGTCGTGCGCGTCGTCGAGCCCGGAAGTGTCGGGGGTACCGGAGGCGTGCTCCGCGTCGAACCTCCTGGAGCCACTGAGCAGGTTTCGCGCCTGTTCCTCGTCCTGGGTGCCGTCGTCGACGACGAAGACTGTCAGCACGAACTCCTTGTTCCGCATGCCCTCGATCCGCAGGCGCCAGTTGAACTGCCAGCCGGCCCGCATTTCGGGCGTCGTGCGCCTGACCGCCGCCGCACCGTCCGTCTTCTCGGAGATGACCGCCTGGACGAGGCGATCGATGATGGGGTGGCCGAACCCGAGGTACTCGACGTGCTCGGAGTCGACGCTCGCGGACGGATCGAAGCAGACGCGGCGCGCCTCCTGACCGTTCACCAGGTCCGGATGCTCCACGCTGAACGGAGGGTGGAAGTAGACCGGTCGCTCCCCGTCCTCCTCTTTTGGCCCGATCCACGTACCGACGGACCGCAGCAGCTCGAGGATGAACCGCTCGAACTCGTCCTCCTTGACCGGCGCCTCTTCCTGCGACAGCTGCTGCGCGATCCCTGCACTGAAGCTCTTCGCATCCATGATCAGGTCGGCGAGCTGCTCTTCGGCGGCCCGCGCAGCCCTGATGTTCCTCTCGAGTCGCTGCCCGAGGGCGTCGATCGCCTTGTCACGTTGCGCCCGTGCAAGGCTCAGCGCCTTGCGGATGTCGCCTTCGGCGTCACCGAGGATAGGGTCGAGTGCGCCGACCGCCTCCTCGAAGATGTTGATCCGGCGCTCGAGCACCTCGAGGATCCGCCCCTCGATCGTGCCCTTGACGTGGAAGTTGAACACGCTGACCGCGTGTGCCTGCCGGATGCGATCGACGCGGCCGATCCGCTGCTCGACCTTCATCGGGTTCCATGGCAGGTCGTAGTTCACGAGGATGTGACAGAACTGCAGATTGCGCCCCTCGCCGCCGGCCTCGGTGCTGATGAGGACCTGTGGTCCGCGGCCGTCACGGAAGCCGGCGATCGCGGCGTCCTTCTGCTCGCCGCTCAGCTGACCGTGGAAGAGATGTACGCCCGCCATCTCACCGACAGCGGCGCCCAGCATCTCCTGAGTCTCTCGAAACTCGGTGAAGATCAAGACCTTGGCCTCTGGCTCCTCCGGATCCTCGAACAGCATCCGTAGCTGGTCGAGCAGCACCGCGGTCTTCGAATCGATCTCGATGCCCTCGAGAAGGGCGATCACCTCATCGAACTCCGTATGACGCTCCCACGTCGTGGCCATGTCGCGCACGAGCTCCGCACTGGGCCGATCCTCGTCCAACCCCGCCTCGACGGCCTCGACTGACGCGGTGGCGTCGACCGACTCCCCCAACAGGCGCGCGCGCCTGCCCCGTAGCGAGGTGAGGAGGGCGCGCGACGAGCTGGCGAGCAGCTTCTGGAGGATCACCATCTGAAAGCCGACGGTGTTCTGTCCCTTCACGGCAGCCCTCGCGAAGCCACGCTCGAAGATTCCATCCATGAGGCGTTGCACACGCTTCTCCGCCTCGGTCAGCTCGACCTCCCAGCGGTTGGCGTGGCGCGGCATGAAGCCGCCCACGACCTTCTTGCGGTTGCGGATGAGCACCTCGCTGAGCCGGTGGCGCTCACGCAACCTCTCCGCGATCTGCTCAGGCGCCTCCCGCGCGAGCAGCGCCTCCGCCTGCGGGACCTCGACGTCGAGGTAATGGGCGAGCTGACGCGCGACCGTCCGCCGGTCCTTCAAGACTTTCGTGTCCGTCTGGAGCTGTTCCACGAGCCCGTTCAGGCCAGCGAGCGACTCGATGTGATCGCGGAAGTCATCCTCGGAGGAGAAGAGGATCGGATTGAGCATCTCGGCGAGCGAATAGAGCTCATACGCCTCCAGCTGCATCGGCGATGCGGTCAGGAGCAGGACCGCACGCCGCGCGCACTCAGGACGACCGATGAGGTCGCGAACCAGGGTGTACAACCGGGTGCGCGCAACCCTGTTCCCGTTGCGTTGAGCACGAGCGTGATGGGCCTCGTCGACGACGATCATGTCCCAAGGGACGGCCGCGATCTCTCGGCGTCGCTCCTCGGTCCATGCGGCCCATGAGTGGGAGGTGATGATCGATGAATGATCCAACCAAGGGTTCTCGACACCCTTTTCCTCGAGGAATCGCAACGTGCCTCGACCGTAGATCGCGAAAGTCTCGTTGAACTTCGTCTTCAGCTCGAACTGCCACTGCCGCTGGAGGCCCGAAGGGGCGAGGATGAGCACGCGACTCACCTGCTTGCGCGCACGGAGCTCCTTGATGATCATCGCGGCCTCGATGGTCTTGCCGAGTCCGACCTCGTCGCACAGCATGAATCGGTGCGGGTAGTTCGAGACGACGCGATGCACGACCGAAACCTGGTGCGGGAGGAGGTCGACGCGTGCATGCGCGAGTGACACCAGCTCGCTGTAGCGATTGGCGAGCCAGTAGTCGGCGGCCACCGACCGGAGGTTGAACTGGGTGGCCGTGCCGAGCTGCCCGACCCTCATCCGCTCGAGCGGGTCGTCGATGATCGCCGGCCGGAGTCCCATCTCCACGACCGACGCGACCGACCCCGGGAACGCCACCCGCACGCTCGGGTAGGCGCCAGCCGTCGACGGCTCGAGCACCACACCGATCACGCCATCGTTGCGCGCGACCTGATCCCCGGGCTCGAAGCGGACCCGGACGATCTGCCCGGAGTCGGTCTTGAAGTTCATCGTGTCGCCGTCGTCGAAGTTCACCGAGGCAACCGCCCCGTCCCCGTCAACTTCGATGCTGCCGACGACGCCGAGCTTGTCCTGCCAGCGGACAACGACCCCGACGTCAAACCCGTCGTTCATGCAAACCGCTCCATCTGTCACGCGACGCTAGCCGTCGAGAGCGGCTACCGCAAACGCAGCAACCTCCCCGAGCCTTGCTCAGGCGGGTCGTGCCGTGGTCGCAAGATCTGACATCACGGTTTCGATCGGGTAGCGTCGCGAACGCATGGCCGGTCACCTCTTCGTCACCCGCGGAGATCTCGCAGATCTGCACTGCGACTGTGTTCTGATTCCTTCGGGCCTCGGCCGGGGCGGCCAGTACGGCCACGTTGCGACACAGGCGTTCAGGGACCTGATCCCACGTCACCTCGTCGTGGACGGAGCCCATGTCCGCACGTCGCTGAGCGCGACGCGAAGGGTCGACCGGCTCACCGATCCGTCGCCCGGAGCGCCCGGCACGTGGATCGCCCACACGGGTGAGTTTCCGAACGACGCGGAATGGTACGTCGAGCCGCTCACCGACTTCGTGCGCGATGCCGCGGGCGCTCCGCGTCGCCGACCCGCCCGCTCCAAGACTCCCGCCCCCTTCTCGGGATACCCCTGGTCGGTGGTGGCAGCGGTGGAGCCAAGACCTTCCGGGGCGACCTGGTGCGCGCCGCGGTGGAGCGCCTGCTCTCCGTGCTGCGACCGGTCGACGCAGACGTGGTCCTCGTGCTCGCCGACGACGCGAACTACGCCGCCGCTCAACAGGTACGAATGGCTCACGGGACCGCGGCCTGGCCGGATCTCGACGACGACCTCCGCCGGGACGGACTGAAGCTCGCGGACAGAGCGCGCGCCGGCGGCCTCGTCGCGTTCGCGGGTGCTGGCGCCTCGATCGGCGCCGGGGCACCGTCCTGGTCGCAGCTCCTCACCCATCTCAACCACGGCCCCGACGGCCCTCTGATCGCCGTTGAGGACTTCGACAGTCTCGACAACCGCGACCAGGCCGCGCTCATCGAGGATGCCGTCGGTCGAGATCAGCTGGTCGAGCGCATCGTCGAGGCCACGGACGTTCCCGCCGTCAGTGTCGTCCACCAGCTGCTCGCGTCCATTGGTGTCACAGAGATCGTGACGACGAACTACGACCGAGGCATCGAGCGCGCGTTCCGGGGCGCCGGCAAGGGTCTTGCCGTCCTGCCGGGAGAGGGCGTGGCACCACGAGGCCGCTGGCTGCTCAAGATGCACGGCTCGGTCGCCGGTCCGCTCCGCGACAAGATCGTCCTCACTCGGGACGACTACCTGCATTTCGAGGGCACCGGAATCGCGCTCGCCGGCGTCGTGCAGGCGATGCTTCTCACGCGCCACATGATGTTCGTCGGCTACTCGCTGAGTGACGACAACTTCCGACGACTCGTCCATCAGGTGCGACTCGCCCGCGGGCAACGACCCGACGACGCGGCCCCGGAGGCGTTCGGCACGGTGGTGGCGACGAGAAGCCCCGGTACCTATGCGCGGCTGTGGAACGACGACCTGGAGTGGACGGGCTTCGTGAGCGGCAGTGACGATCCGCGACTGACGACGATCTTTCTGGACTACGTCGCAGCGCACTCGGCGGCTCCGGCTGCCCACCTGCTCGACCCGGCGTACTCGGTCCTCTTCAGCGAGGCTGAACATGCCGTCGGTGCCGCGTTCGGGCAGGCGTTGCGCGCCGCAGCGGCGGACGGCGTACGGCCCGAGATCAGGGACGCCGTCCACGACTCG
Source organism: Paraconexibacter sp. (assembly GCA_041603715.1). Classification (GTDB taxonomy): domain Bacteria; phylum Actinomycetota; class Thermoleophilia; order Solirubrobacterales; family Solirubrobacteraceae; genus Paraconexibacter. The sequence continues at coordinate 16,439 of JBFIDS010000003.1, forward strand.
CTTCGATCCATCGGCGTGACCATGCCCGAGACCGACCACGCGGCGAGCGAGCATCCGTGGAGTGCCCGTGATCCGCGGGCGTCCGGCGCTCTCGGCGGAGGAGGGCTCGACTTCGAACATGCTGAGGACTATGTCCGGTCGGTACCACCCGGGCGATGGACGACGTACGGCGACGTCGCTGCCGCTGCGGGCAATCGCCGCGCGCCGGTGCCTGTCGGCAACTGGCTCCGTCAACGGGCGACCCCTCTTCCCGGGATCCATCGTGTGCTTCGCGAAGGGGGCCGTGTCAGCCCCAACTGGGTGGCCCGCGATCCGTCCCTCCCGCAGACTCCCACCGCTGTCGAGCGTCTGCTCGTGAGCGAGGGAGTCTCATTCGCCGGTGGCGAAGCCGAACCGTCCCGCCGGTGGCGACCCGAGGACTGGCTTGGCGGTGCGGGAGAGGCAACGCGACCGAACAGCCGCTGACCCGATCGCACCAAGCACTCTTGAGCGACGGTCCGCCATGTCAGACCGCAGCATCGCGCTCCGACTCCAGACGCATGTACCAGTTCACCAACGGCTGCCCTATCTGCCGGGGCCCGTGGACCGAGCGCGCCGATCTCATCGGCGTCAGGACCGGCGACTTCGACGGCTGCGCCTTCCAGTGCCACACCTGCGGGATCGGCTTCAGCAACGCCAAGAGGCCAGGCGCCCGCGTGCGGATCACCCGCGATCCAGAGCTCAATGTGCCCACGCCCGCCCGGAGCGGCCTGGCCGAGGCACTCGCCGGCGCGATCAACGAGACCAGTCGGACCAAGAAGCGCCGCGCGTTCTGTTCGGCCAACAGCGAGGACGCTGTCACGTGGACGGTCGTCAACGCGCTGCTCGCGGAGGGTCGACTCGACGCGCTGATGGGCGAGCCGAGTCGCGGCGGCGAACCCGAGGCCGTACTCGCATGGGGCCATGCGCTTGCGGGTCGCCGTGGCGCGGAGGTTGCTCGCGCGCTCATCGCCGTGTCAAACCGGCTTGGCGAGGTTCCGCAGCGTCGCAGCGAGCCCGACGTGATCGTGATGTGGCCGGACGAGCTCGTGGTCATCGAGGCGAAGTTCCAAAGCGCGAACGACGCCCAGCCTCACTACCCGAACTACAACCGCTACCTCGTCGACGAGGACCTCTTCCAGGTCTCGGCCGACGACGTTGTCGCCGAGGGCTCCTACCAGCTCACTCGCAACTGGGTCATCGGATCGCAGATGGCGCGCGACCTCGACTGCAAGCTCCGGCTCGTCAACCTCGGACCGGACGGGCTCGACGCGTCGTCGTTCGCGGACCTGCTCGGGCAGGACGACCGGCGGCGCTTCGAAAGCCGGACGTGGCGCGACGTGCTCGACGGCTCACCGAGAGCGGGCTGGCTCCACGACTACGCCACGGCGGTCGGGCTCCGGCCTTGATGAGAGCTGACGACTTCGACGCGGCGACGTTCGACGCCGCCCGCGCGCGCCTGCAAGGCGATGTCGACGCGTTCCGCGTCGCCGCTGGTCGCGACCTCGTTCCGTTCGACGCCGCGGTGATTCTCGAGTGCGCAGATCTCACCCTCTCGAGAGCTGAGGTCGCCGCGAGGGTCGAGCGGATGGTGGATAGCGGGCTGGCCGACGCCGACGCTGCCGCCGACCGGGCAAACGCTGCACTGCAGTGGGTAGTCGATCACCGTCTCAGGCCCGTGCCGCCCCCGCGTGAGGCCCTGGTCGAGCCCGACGCGCCGACCATCGACGCCGCGCTGCTCGAGCGGGCGCGACAGGCGGCGAAGTCTTTCGACGATGGACTCTCCACAGGCGACCCCCTGCGCCAGCGCATGATGCGCGAGCTCCGCGTCCTCGAAAACGGGATGGCGGACCTCAGCATCATGCGGGAGTGGGTCGGCACCGGACACACCACGCGCATAGTCCTGCACTTTGCTGCCGGCTTCGGGGTCGGAGCTGAAGAGGGCCTCGAGCGCTTCGCCGAGATGCTGCGGTGGGTCGTCGCGCTCGTTGCTGAAGCGGGTACATAAGCGCATGCCCGGTACAGCAGGAGGCAGCCCTTGCGTTCCCGCTGGCGTTTCGCGCCCTTGCCAACGGCAGTGGGCATCACCGAGGATGACCCCATGCACTTCGACTTCGAAGAAGCTGCCCGCGGCCTCGGCCCGAGCGCGTTCACATCGCCCTACCGATCGACCGTTCCCCTGCTCAGTTTCATGAAGTCGGGCGACCGCCTCATCAGTCTGCTCGAAAAGCTGCAGTTGGGCCCAGACTCCGCACTGCACCTCGAGTACACGGTGGCACCGCCGCGCGGCAAAGGGAAGGTGTCGTGCACCGACCTCATGGTCATCGATGGGGCACGTTCGGTGGCAATCGAGGCGAAGTGGACCGAGCCGCGTTACGAGACGGTCTCGGAGTGGCTTGCGGGTGGGACCCAAGAGAATCGGCAGGAGGTGCTTGAGGGCTGGCTCGACCTCATCCGCCAGTTCACCACCGCTCCCGTTCCGCCCGACGACCTGGCCGACCTTCAATACCAAACGCTCCATCGCGCAGCATCAGCGTGCAGCACATCGAACCAACCATCTGTCGCATACGTTGTCTTCGTTGCCGCTGATACCGGGCAGAAGCCTGAGAGCTCACCTAGCGTCGATCTTGAGTTGCTGCGCAACCGAGTCGGGGCCGACACGGCACTCGGCCTGGCACTGGTGACCGTCGAGATGGAGCCGACGGCTGCCTTCGCCGAGATTCGAGACCTGGCGAAGGGACGTTCTGAGACCGGAGTAGCGGTCATGGATGCGCTTCTCGAGAAAGACCTTTTCGAGTTTTCCCAGCCGACGTCCAAGCGGTTTTAACAAGAGGCCGCGACGCGGCCGGGAACGACCTGACCGTAGTGAGAATGCAGGCCAGCGGCGCGTCGAGCGCGAAGCCGAGCCGCCGGCGGGTCTCGCGCGCGGAGGCCGCTCCCCGTCGCTTTGCCTGTTCGCGAGACGCTGCGCCCATGCGGCGCAGCGTCCCACACGCAGACATCCTCGCTGCCTGTATCGTGTATCGATACTAGATACAGTGGCTCCTACGATGCTCCGTCCCGCTGACACGGTCGTTCTCTTCGGCCTCGTCTGCGGTCACGACGATTGGACGCTCCGATCGCTCGCCAGCCGCCTCGGGGTTGCGCACCCGAAGGTCCAGAGGGCGATCGCGCGCCTCGGCGCGGCGGGGCTCTACGACTCCGAGCGCCGCGGGGTCATCCCCCACGCGGCCGACGAGTTCGTCATCCACGCACTCAAGTTCCTGCACCCGATCAGCGAGGGGCCGCTCGCTCGCGGCGTGCCGACGGCATGGGGAGCCGAGCCGCTCGTCAGCGAGCTCGGGGACCCCGACGACGTGGTCCCCGTGTGGCCGAGCGCGCTCGGCAGCGTCCGCGGCCCGTCGATCGAGCCGCTCGACCCGGTCCTGCCGACGCTCGTCAGCGCATGGCCCGCGGTCGCCGAGCTCGCGGCGCTCAGCGACGCGTTGCGCATCGGTGATCGCCGGACCCGCGACGCCGCAGCGGAGCACGTCCACCGTCGACTGCTGGCGAGGGCATGAGCGTCGCGCAGCTCGAGGCCGCTGCCGCCGCACTCGGCCCCCTCGTGTCGGATGTCGCCTTCATCGGCGGCGCGAGCGTTGGGCTTTGGAGGACGGACCAGGCGACACGCGCGCCGCGGATCACCGTCGACGTCATCGTGGAAGCCCTGACGCTCACCGAGTACACACGCTTTCAGGAGGCCATGCGGAACCGTAGATTCCGTGAAGACATCGACGCCGACGTCGCGTGCCGATGGATAGGGCCGGACTCGAAGCTGATCCTCGACGCCGTCCCGGCCGAATCTCGCCTTGCCGGGATTGAGGACCCGTGGCTTCGTGATGCCGTGAGCCACGCGGTCGACTTCGCGCTGCCAACGGGCGTTGTGGTCCGCGCCGTCCCGCCGCCGTGGCTCCTGGTCCTCAAGCTCCAGGCCTTCGCGGACCGGGGCGGCAGCGACACGCTCGGGAGCCGTGACTTCGAGGACATCGTGGTGCTTGTCGACGGGCGATCGGAGCTTCTCGCATAGGTGGCGGAGCTGCCGCCCTCCGCCCGCGACTTCGTCCGCGCCGAGCTTGATCGGGTCCTTCAGCTTCCGAACTACGAGTACGGCGTCGAGGGCGCGCTCCCGGGGAGGGAAGGCCGGGCCCGCGCACTGGAGGTCACGCTGCCGCGGATCGCGGCCATCGCTGCCGTTGACTGACCCTCAGCCCCCGAACCCCAGCCTGCGCCGCGGGGCCGGCGGGTCCCCACCACGAAGCGTCGCGTAGAGCTCGGCGAGCGTCGCCTCCGCGCCCACGGGCACGGCGCGCCCCCGGGTCGCGAGCCAGGTCGCCGCTTCGGACGGGGCGAGCGGCGGGACCTCGAGCGCCAACGCGCAGCGCCCGGGGCGACTGATCGCCGGGTCGAGCAGGCCGACATCGCGGTTGGTGGTCACGAGCACCATCACCTTCGTCACCTGGCCGACCATGCCGTCGAGCGTGTTGAGGAGGCGGGAGAAGCCCTGGCCCTTCGACGCGGCGGCGTCCGGCATGAGGTACTCGCCTGCGTCCTCGAGGACGATGAGCCGCCAGCGGTCCTCGCCCAGCGGCGCGTCGAGCAGGAGCGATGTGAGGTACTCGCTCGCGCCGTGCAGCAGGGCGTCGCAGTCGATGACGTAGTCGGTGATGCACCACTCGCGCCACGCGTGGGCGAGCGCGCGGATGAGATGCGTCTTGCCGGCCCCCGGCGGGCCGTGCCAGAGGACGAGTCGCCCACCGGACGGCGGGTCGGTGCGACGCATGAGCGCGTCGAGCGGATCGCGGACGGACGCGGCGTAGTTGTTCGAGATCGTCTGCCACGGGGTGACGTCCGGCTGCGTCGCGTGGCGCCGCCCACGCCCTGGTTCCAGAACCGCACAGTGGCGGTCACCCGCGGGTCGGGGCACGACGGCGGGATGCGCGCGCGGAGGTCCGCGAGGAGGCGCTCGGCCTCGCGCACCGTCGGCGCAGCGGCGGAGGCGTCGATCGTCGGCCCGCGGACCTCGAAGAACAGGAGCGCTCGGCCCATGCGCAGGAACTTGCGCCGCGGCGAGTCGTAGAGGTAATGACGGCGCTCGAACACACGCCCGGGACCACGATCCGTGCGCCACTCCGCCTCGCGCAGGGCAGACAGCCCCTCGCGGATGGTGAGCGCGAGGAACAGGCCGTAGGCCGGGACGGAATCGCCGCCGACGGGGAGGGAGATCGGAGCCTCGTTGACGCCTGTGGGTCCTGGGCGTGCACGGCGTCTGACACGACCGGACACACGACATCGAACCCGAGGCGTCCGCCGACGTCCTTGACGATCCACTCGCGGAGCTTGGACGCCGCCGCCGTGCTAACCCTCGGCGACAGCCGGGCGGCGAGGCATGAGACCGGCGTCGCGCCGACGGCGCGCGACCGCCTCCCGTCGACGAGGAGGTCGACCGCACCGTCGCCGCCCACCACGACCATCGCGACGGGCGGACGCTCGGCGCGGACCGCGACGGCCCCTGCCGGTGCGAGCAGCACCTCTCCCGTCCCGCAGGCGGCGCGGAGCAACACGGCGTCGAGGCAGATCCCGTGTGCCCGTGCGAGACGCACCCGCACCGCGGCTTCGCGCGCCAGTGTCCGGGACGGGTTCGCCTGACCAGGCATCGCACGCACGCGCCGTGCCGTCCCCCGCCTCCTGGATGTCGAGCGGGTGTCCCGGGCTCATCGTGACGTCGTCGAGCTCCAGGGGCACGCGGGACGCGCCGACGAGGGCGAGCAACGGGTCGTCGGGCAGGAGTCGGCACCCGGAGTCCGTGAGGAGCTCCGCCGTCGTGTCGGTGATGAGGAGGGTCAGGCGCAGGGGCGTCATGCCTCAGGGTCCGGCGAGCTGGCCGGGAATGACGCGAACCGGTCGCCCTTTGCGTGGACTTGCCGGGCAATGCGCGGTAGAAGTCGCGGTCGTGATCGTCCGCTGCACCGCGCGCCTGCGCAAGTTCCTCGCACCGGTGAAGCTCGTCGAGGCCGACCCGTCGCAGGACGACTGGTACGCGAACCTCATCTGGATCGACCGTCGCAAGTGCATCCTGCTCGTACACGCGGGGAGCCCCTACCCGATCTTCGTCCCCGATGTGCGTAAGGCCGAGCTCGCGCACCCGGGCCGGTTCTTCGCCGGCACCGCGGTGGACGCGCTCGTTCACGACGGGATGGCCGCCGACGCGCTCGGCACGCTCGATCCCACACAGGCCGCCCTGGCGAGGACGACCGACCGCTCCGTCCTCGGCGTCATGACCGACATGGCTTTCCTCACCGAGCATCTGACCCGCGACTCGGGCGGGCTCGCCCACCTCGACATCGAAGCCCACAACATGTTCCTGCGACGGACGCCGTACGGGCGGGCACGGGACATGTCCCGCCCGATCGACCGGGCACGCGCGTAGGCCGCGCGCGGCTGTCGAGACGTGTGATCAGCAAGGTGGACGAGCACATTGGGCACACGTCGGCGGCGAACCCGTGAGCGCGCCGAGGCCACTCGACCCGCTCAACGCCCCGGCCGCGCGATCACGCTGGCGCGGCACGCTGCTCGGCCTCGCGGTCGGCGACGCGCTCGGGACCACGCTCGAGTTCGCTCCGCCCGGGAGCTTCGAGCCGCTCACGGAGATCGTCGGCGGCGGGCCGTTCGGCCTCCTCCCCGGTCAGTGGACGGACGACACGTCGATGGCGCTGTGCCTCGCCGAGAGCCTGCTCGAGTGCGGGACGTTCGACCCGGTCGACCAGCTCGAGCGCTACCTGCGCTGGTACCGCGACGGTCACTGGTCGAGCACCGGGTCGTGCTTCGACATCGGCGGCGCGACCAGCGCGGCCCTGGTGCGGTTCGAGGCCCGACCCACACTCGCCTACCCGGGCGACGAAGCGCCCCATGCCGGCGGAAACGGGCCACTGATGAAGGTTGCGCCGGTGGTGATGGCGTTCGCGGGAGAAGGCCGGCTCGCCATCGAACATGCCGAGCGCTCGGCACGCACGACGCACGGGCACCCTGCAGCGATCGCCGCGACCGCCTACTTCGCCGGGCTGCTCCTCGGAGCCATCAACGGCTCGACCACGGACGAGCTCCTCCGGGGCCCAGAGCCGTTCGAACCGATCGGCGCGCTGTGGTCCGACCAGCGATCTCTCCACCCGGAGGTCCTCACCGTCGCGCGCGGTTCGTTCCGCGAGCGCCAACCGCCCGCGATCGCCGGTGGTGGATATGCCGTGCATGCACTGGAGGCGGCGCTGTCGGCCGTCCACCGCAGCGACGACTTCGAGCAGGCGGTGCTCGCCGCGGCGAACCTCGGCGACGACGCGGACACCACCGCCGCCATCGCAGGCCAGCTCGCGGGCGCGATCCACGGCGTCGACGCGATCCCGGCCAGGTGGCGCGAGCTCGTGCATCGCGGTGACAAGATCGTGGAGGTCGCCGACGCGCTCTACGACCTGGCGATGCGGCCGCGCTGACATCACGTCGAGCTCTCCGAGGTGGATCGGGCCCGCTGCTCGAGCTCGCCCGGGCGCCACTCGTCACGAGTCGACGC
>JBFIDS010000004.1:0-23261 GCA_041603715.1 Paraconexibacter sp.
GAGGGTGCGGAAGATGAGCGGGGCGAGCCGCTCGTCGTAGCCCTGTCCTCTCGCGCGGGAGGCGAACCACGAGGCGTACTCGGCGAGGATCCGCTCGTCGCAGAGGATCGCCGCCTCGAGGAAGCGCAGCAGCGTCCGCATGTCGCTGCGCAGACGACGGCTCGACCGCGGTCCGCGGGTGACGAGACCGCGCTGCTGGTACTCGATCCGGTCGGCGAGCTCGTCGGCGAGGACGATGCGGCTCGCGGCGAGCTCCGACTGCTGCGCGAGCTCGGCCGTGGGCATCGCGAGGGGCGGCGGGGTCTCCGCGAAGCGCTCCAGCGCCTCGCCGACCGCCCCGATCGAGAGCGCGAGCGCGTCGGCCCCCAGTCGCGTCGCGCGGACCTCGTCCGAGCCGAAGCCTCGGCCGCCCGCGATGACGGGGACGCCGGCACCGTGCGCCGTGAGGACGAGCGGGATCGCCCCGGGAAGGTTCATCGAGATCGAGCAGGACACGACGAGCGCGTCCGCCTCCACCTGCGCGAGGAACCTCGCGACCCCCGCGGTCGCCGCCGGGGTGCCGAGGAACGTGACGAGGAAGCCGTCCGCGCGGAGCAGCTCGGCGACCATGCGCGCGGGAAGGTTGTGGTGCTCGCGCTCGACGAGGCAGAGCACGAGGCTGCCGCGCGGCTCGCCGGGGGGGACGCGCGCGGCCGCGACGGCGAGGACGGCCTCCGCGATGTCGGTCGCAGTGCGCTCCTGCGCCCGGGTCCAGCGGCCGTCCTGCCAGCGCAGCCCGACCTCGGCCTGGCCCGGACCGAGCACGCCGAGCACGACGTCGCCGAGCGACATCCCGGCGTCGAGCAGCTCGACGGCGAGACGGATCGCCGCCCGGCGGTCGCCGCGCTCGAGGGCGGCGATGTAGCTCGCGCGGTGGGCGTCGGTCGGCTCCATCGCAGGGGTCAGCGCCCGTCGTCGCGGACGGCCTCCAGGCCCTCCCGGAGGGCACGCGGGCAGTGGGAATCGAGGCTGCGCAGCCTCTCGTGCAGCTCGCCGGTGACCGGGTCGTGGGCGAGGTCCTCGGCGGGCGGCACGGGGACGACCTCGTGCAGGCGGGCGATGTCCGCGCTCACGGCCCGGTGGTCGGCCGCGGCGGCCCTGCGCGGAGGTCGGTTCGACGAATGGTCGAAGGGCCCCACGCGCCAGGACGCCCGCCGGGGCGGGCGTCCGGCGGGCGCGGAAGCGGCGGGCCGGTGCGTCCGTGCCCCGGGGCCGCCGCCGGCCCGGGGCTCCCCGCCGCACGAGGCGGCGTGCGGCTCAGGCCGTCGCGCGCGCCCTCTCGGTCGCCTTGATGACGCTCGCCCGGTCCTTGTGCGCACGCTCGTAGGCGGCGACCTCCTTCGCGACGTCGTCGTCGGCGTCGGTGAGTGCGCTCTGGACCTCGGCCGCCGTCATCTCGTCGTAGCCCGCCCAGGGCTCGTCGCCGCGCAGCGCGGTGATGCGGCCGGTGATCGTCGCGCGGTCCTCGTGGCGGCGCTCGTAGGTGTCGATCATCGCGAGGTCGACCTGCGACATCTCACGCAGTCGGCCGACGATCTCCTCGGCGGTGAGGCTGTCGTAACGCGCGATCGGCAGGTCGTCCTCGGACGCGACGGCGCCCTTCGCGCGGCCCTCGGCGGTCGACACGCCAGGGACGCGGCGGGTCTCGCGGGCCGCGTGGCGGGCCGCGTCGGCTCCGTCCTGGGCCGCGCTCTTCGCCGTGTCGGCGCCGTTGCGCGCGGCGCGCTTCGCGGACTTCGCCGTGCTGCGCGCCTTGCCGCGCGCCGAGTCGGAGATGTCGCGGACGGTCTCGCCCGTGCCCGTCGTCGCGACGTCGTACGCGGGGTGACCGGCGGCGGCGTCGGCGACGCGGCCGGCGATCGCCGGGATCGCGCGCTGGATGCGGTCGAGCATCCGCTCCTCATCGGCGCGGATCGATGCAGCGAGCTTCGCCGTCTTCGTGTCTCCGGCCTCCGTCGCGACGCGCTCGAGGGCGAGATAGGTGGCGATCTCGTGGGCCTCCGTCGCGCACGCGTCCTTCGCGTTCTTGAGGACCTTCTCGTCGCCGCCGTCGCCGCGGACCAGGTCGAGGGGCGTCTTGCCGAGCGCGAGCGCCTGGCCGACGGCCAGCTCGGTGATGCCGCTCGCTGCGCGCCGGACACCGGCGACGATGCCGGTCCCCTCCCCGACCTCGCGCAGCCGGGACCCGATGCGGTCGGCGTGGTTGCGCGTCTCGTCGAGGTGCGTCTCGAGGGCGGTGCGGTAGGCGCCGCGCGGCGTCATCGCGATCTGGGACTGGAGAACCCGGGTCAGCGCTCGTTCGCTCGCGTGAGCCTCGCTGAGGTATTGGGCGACCTTCTGCTGGGTGGCGTCCATGGGGACTCCGATCTGTCGGGTACCCCACCGGCCTCCCCTGCGCGCTGACGGGTCAAACGCGACTAGGGCCGCACTACAATGCGGTCATACTGCGCTGGACTGACGTTCCTCCCCCGCGGTTTCCTGCGGTTCGTCGAGCATCCCCGCGGGCACGCACGGCGGCAGGTCGCCGGTCTCGCCCTGCTGCTGCCACCAGTGCTCACCGCGACGCTTGCGCGCGAGGTAGCGCGCGCGCCCGGAGGCGTTCGTCGCGTACCAGACCGCGTGCACCGTCCACGGCAGGACGGGCATCCAGAACTTCGGCGGGACGGGGTTGCGCGGGTGGGCGTCCGCCCACTCGATGTCGGCGCAGACGTAGCCCTCGCCGTCGGCGTACTCCATGTGCCCGAGCGACGTGCCGTCGGCGTCGCAGATCTGCGTCTCGCCGAGGAGGATCGTGGGCCAGGTCACGCCGGGCATGAACGGCGTGCACATCTCGACGTCGCCGACGTGCGACGGGTGCACGCACGGCGCGCCGACGACGCGCGCCATCCGGCCCGGCGTCTCGCGCGCGAGCTCGACCATCGTCGCGTGCTCGCGGTCCCAGAACCACGGCTTCGTGAGCTTCCACTGAGGGAACGACGGGAAGCACATGCCCCCGGCGACCATCCGCACCCGCCCGCGCAGCCGGGCAGCCGTGCGGGAGCGCAGCCACTCGAACCCGTTGGCGACGCCGATCGGCCCGTCGGGGAGGTCGACGATCCCCGGGTCGACCCCCGCGGCGTAGTAGTTGTTCTCCCACATGGACGGCTGATCCTTGTCGTGGAAGTGGACGGCGCCGGACGGCTCGCAGACCGCGTACGTGCCGCGGGCGTCGGTGCCGCGCACCGCGAGGTACCCGCCGCCGATGACGCAGTCGTGCCGGCGCGCGAGCCGACGGTAGGTCGCGAGCGTCGGGCCGTCGATCGGCTCGGTGACCTCGCGCATGACGGGGTGGTGGACGTTCGGGGCGTTCGCGCTCTCGGGCAGGAAGATCATGTCCGGGGAGTGCTCGCGGGCCGCTTGGCCAACGATGTCCTCGATGTGACGGAGGTTGCGCTGCACCTCGCCGCGGCGGACCGCGAGCTGGACGGCGACGACCCGCTTCGTGGGGATGGAGCTCACGCCGCCACCACCTTGCGCTCGGGGCTGCCGGCGGCATCCGGGAGGGGTGCGTCCGCCCCGGATGCCGCCGCGGTCCCCGCGGAGGGCGACGCCACCGTGGTCGTCGCGGGCCGCTGCGGCGGCCACGTGTAGTCCGTGCGCTCGGCGCGGGTCGCGCGTGGGGCGCGGAAGCGCGGGAAGAGGTCGTCCTTCCAGATGCCGATGTCGACGCGCAGCTCCTCGACGGCCTCGGCGAGGATCGCGCGGCGCGGCGCGCCGCGGCGCAGGAGCGCCCGCGTCGCGAACCGCGCCCCGACGAGCGGGTTGAGCACGCGGTGCGGCTTGCGCACGCGGTCGAACATGTGAAGGAGGTGCGGCGTCGGCGAGAGGTCCCAGGCGCGAGCCGCCTCGCGGATGATCGGGCTCACCGAGAAGATCCGCGACTCGCGGTTGCCCCAGTGGTAGGTCGCCATGCACTCCTGGTCGCGGCGCTCCTCGACGGCGAGCAGCGCGGCGTCGAGCGCGACGGGGTCGTCGAGGACCGGCGCCGCGTACTCCCCGGTGAGGCGACCGAAGCGCATCGCGTCGCGCATCCCCTGGCCGATGATCGGGTCCTTGAAGTGCCCGGCGTCCCCGCACAGCGCCCAGCCCGGGCCGGACGAGCGGCGGAAGAACGCCGGGTTGTCGGCGCTGGAGCGTAGCTTCGTCATGTTCGTCGCTCCGCCGAGCCGCTCCTCGACCGCCGGGTTCTCCTCGAGCATCCGCTGCCAGAACTCCTCGGGTCGGCGGCGCGCACCCGCGACCTCGGTCGCCGGTCCCATGAAGAGGCACAGGACCCGGTCGTCGGGGCAGGGGAAGATGAGCGCGTGCGTGTCGGCGTTGCGCAGCTGGATCAGCCGGTCGCGCCACTCCGTCCCGACCTTCGGGTCGTCCATGTAGAAGAACGCGCACCCGCGGTCGTTGCGCGAGCCTCGGTAGGGACGCTCGCTCCCGACGTGGCGCGCGACCGTCGACCGGCGGCCGTCGGCGCCGATGAGGAGCTTGCACGCGACCTCGGTCTCAGTGCCCTCGGCGTCGCTCACGACGACGCCCGCGACGCGTCCGCCGCGCCACACGACCCGCTCGAACGACGTCCGCTCGCGGATCTCGGCGCCCGCCTCGCGTGCCGTCTCGACGAGCGCGTTGTCGAAGTGCGGCCGCGGGACGCAGATCCCGTAGTCGATCCCGTCGACCTCGGCGAACCGCTGGAGGCACCGGTCCCCGCCCGCGTCGACCATCCCGTAGTGGCACTTCGGCGGGTCGCACTCGAGGACCCGCTCGAGCGCTCCGAGCTTGTCGATCTCGGCGACCGCCGAGGGGAAGTTCACGTGGGTGGAGAGCGTGTCGGAGGGGAACGAGGAGCGGTCGACGACGAGGACGGAGCGCCCGGCGCGGGCGAGGGCGATCGCGGCGCCAGATCCGGCGCAGCGTGCCCCGACGACGACGACGTCGAAGGACTCGGTCGAGGTGGGGGCGGAAGAGCTGGTCGCTGGCATGGGAACGACCGTAGGACCCCTGACGGCGCCAGGAATCACCCCTCGGAGTGGACCTTGTCCCCGGACCGGGTGATCATCTCTTCACGCAGGGGTCCCGACCCTGGTTGAGTCGCCCCATGAGCACCATCGCCGACGCCCCCGCGGCCACCGCCACCGCCGTCCACGATCAGCCCCCGCGTCTTGCAGGGCTCGACCTGTCCGGGACGGACCGTGCCGTCATGGACGCGCTCGCCGCCTACGGGGCGGCGTCGCGCGAGGAGCAGGTCCGCGCGTTCGGCCGCCGCGCCGGCTCGGTCGCGATGCTCGACGCGGGCTTCGCCGCCAACGAGCACCCGCCGGAGCACGTGCCGTACGACCGCTCGGGCGCGCGCACGGACGAGATCGTCTTCCACCCCGCGTGGCACGACGTCCTGGGGGCCGCCGTCGAGGGCGGCGTCGCCGGGGGCGCGTGGCGCGACGAGGATCCCGGCGCGCACGTCGCGCGGGCGGCGGGGTTCATCGCGATCGCCCAGGCCGAGGCCGGCGTCACGTGTCCCATCGCGATGACCTCCGCCTCTGTCCCCGCCCTGCGCCTCGCCGAGGACCCCGAGGTCGGTGTCACGTGGGCGGGCCTCGCGACGAGCCGGACGTACGACCCGCGGCCGCTCGCCGCCGCGGAGAAGGAGGGCGCCCTCGTCGGCATGGCGCTCACCGAGCGGGCGGGCGGGTCGGATGTGCGCCGCTCGACGACCGTCGCGGTCCCCGACCCCACGACGGGCCGCTGGCGGGTCACGGGCGAGAAGTGGTTCGTCTCCGCGGTGCAGTCCGACGCGGTCTTCGTCCTCGCGCAGACCGAGAGCGGGTTGAGCTGCCTCCTCGTCCCGTGCCGGCGCGAGGACGGCTCCTCGAACGGCATGCGGGTCGACCGGCTCAAGGACAAGCTCGGCAACCGCTCCAACCCGACGGCGGAGGTCTTCTTCGACGGCGCCGACGCGCACATGATCGGGCAGGAGGGCCGCGGGGTGCGGGCGATCATGGCGATGATCGCCGGGACCCGGCTGGACTGCGTGCTCGGCTCCGCCGCCGTCATGCGGCTCGGCACGACCGAGGCGATCCACTGGGCCCGCCATCGTGTCGCGTTCGGCCGCCGGCTCGTCGATCAGCCCGCGATGACCGCGGTCCTCGCCGACCTCGCCCTCGAGAGCGAGGCCGCGACCTGGGCCGGCCTGCGGATCGCGCACGCCGTCCAGGAGGACGTCGGAGGGTCGGCGCAGGCCCGCGCGTTCAAGCGGCTCGCGCTCCCCGCGCTGAAGTACTGGGTCTGCAAGCGCGCGCCGATGCACCTCGGCGAGGCGCTCGAGTGCCTCGGCGGCTACGGCTACATCGAGGAGTCGCGCCTGCCGCGCGCCTACCGCGAGGCTCCGCTCATGTCGGTGTGGGAGGGCTCGGGGAACGTGCAGGCCCTCGACGTCCTGCGTGCGTTGAGCCGCGAGCCCGAGTGCGTCGACGCCGTCCTCGCGGAGCTCGACGCGGCGGCCGGGGAGAACCGGCGCCTCGACGCGTCGACCGCGTCGCTGCGCGACGACCTCGCCGGCGGCGCCGAGGGGCTCGGGGAGGGCCGGGCCCGCGAGGTCACCGGCCGCATCGCCCGCGCCGTCCAGGCGGCGCAGCTCGTCCGTCACGCTCCGCCGGAGGTCGCCGACGCGTTCTGCGCGACCCGGCTCGATGACGGTGGGGCCGGGGCGTTCGGCGTCCTCCCGAGGGGCGTCGACGCCGAGGCGATCGTCCGCCGCGCGACGGCCACGGAGCTCGAGGCATGAGCCCGCTCGGCGAGCCGCGCACCGTGCGCGTCGTCGCGATCCAGCCGACGGTGCGCATCGGCGAGGTGGAGCGCAACCTGCGTCACGTCGCCGACCTCGTCACGCAGGCGGCCCGCGAGCATTCACCCGACGTCGTGATGCTCCCCGAGTGCGTCACCTCGCCGAACGCCTACGGACGGGGGATGGCCGGCGTCGCCCGTCCGGTCGACGGGGAGCCGATGCGCGTGCTGCGCGGGCTCGCCCGCGAGCAAGGATGCCTGGTCGGCGGCGGGTACATCGCGGTGCGAGGTGACGAGACCCGCGGAACCTACGCGCTGTGCGAGCCCGACGGCGCCATCCATCTCCACGACAAGGACCTGCCGTCGTTCTGGGAGAACGCCTACTACCGGCCGGGGCACGACGACGGGGTCGCCCGGACCTCGCTCGGCCCGATGGGCATCGCGCTCGGGTGGGAGTGGGGGCGCACGCAGACGATCGAGCGCCTGCGCGGCCGCGTCTCCCTCCTCGGCGGCGGGATGCACTTCATCTCCTACCCCGACTGGCCGCTCACGCGACGCTGGTTCCGCGGTCGTGATCAGCACCTCCTCGCCCAGTACGCCCGTGAGCTGCCCGGTCGCGTCGCCCGGTTCCTCGGGGTCCCCGCGGTCTACCCCTCCCACGTCGGCGATCTCGTCATGGACACGCCGCTCGTCCCGGGGCTGAAGTGGTCGGCGCCGATGCTCGGCGAGACCCAGATCTGCAACGCCGACGGCCGGCCGCTGCAGCGGATGAGCTACGCCGACGGCGAGGGCTACGTGTGCGCCGAGGTGACGATGGAGCCGGATCCCCTCCCGCGCGACGAACCGCCCGCGACGTTCTGGAACTCCGAGTTCCCGCTCAGCGCGCACCTCGTCTGGTACGGGGGCAACGCGTTCGGGAAGGCCGAGTACGCACTCAAATCACGTCTCGGGCGCCACCGCTGGTCACCCTCCCCCGACCTGCCCGACCACGTCCCGGCGGGCGAGCTCATCGACGACACGGAACCCGCCGGCGTCTGAGCCCCGCGCCGCGGAAGGTGAACGTCAGTTCCGGGCGACCAGGACGACCCGGGAATGACGTTCGCCGGGCGTGACGAGGACCGGGTACCGTCGGTGCTGCGATGAGCGACACGTCACTGCTGCGTGAGGAGCTCGCCGAGGCGATCGCGCGGTTGCCGTCCTGGCCGCCGCCCGACGACCCGGCGATCGGCCGCGCGCGCGAGCTGGAGGACAGCCAGGCGGCCGTCGAGAGCGAGCTCGCGCGTCTGGGCGAGGGTGCGGACCCCGGGCTCGCACGCGCGTGCACGCACCTCATCAGCGTGCTCGAGCAGCACGAGTCCGAGGCGGAGCGGCGGCTGCGCCGGCGCCTCGACACGCTCGCCTCCGTGCACCGCTCGCTCACGAGCCTGCGCGAGCTGCGGACCGCAGAGGCGATGATCGCTCGTGCGCCCCGAGCGGTCTGCGAGGCCTGCGGCTTCGACCGCGCCGTGCTCTACCGCGTCCACGGGGACGAGCTCGTCGCCGAGAGCTTCCACGTCGTCGGCGACCCCGACACCGCGGCGAAGCTCCTGCAGTTCAGCCGCGAGCAGCCGCTCGTCATGCAGCAGGGCAACCGCGAGCTGGAGATGATCCGCCGCCGGATCCCGATGTGCATCCAGGACGTCATGACCGACCCCCGGGGCTTCCACCCGCAGGCCGAGGTCTACGACGTCCACAGCTACGTCGCGGCGCCGATCCTCCCCGAGGGCAAGGTCATCGGGTTCGTCCACGCCGACCACCGGGCGAAGCCGCGCCGCGTCGACGAGTTCGACCGCGACGCGATCTGGGCGTTCGCCGAGGGCCTCGGCTTCGCGATCGAGCGCGCGCGGCTCACCGAGCGCCTGCGGGCCCAGGGCGAGGAGCTCCAGCGCCTGCTGCGTCGCGCCCAGGCGGTCGTCGCCGACTACCTCGAAGCGGAGGTCGAGATCGTCACCGCCGGGGGCGACGGGTCGGCCGCCACCCGCACGGCCGAGGCGCTCATCGCCGGGCACTCGAGCGCCGACTCCGAGCTCGACGCCCTCCTCTCGCGCCGCGAGCGCGAGGTCCTCGCGTTGCTCGCCCGCGGCTGCTCGAACGCCCAGATCGCCGCGCAGCTCGTCATCGCCGACGAGACCGCGAAGACGCACGTCAAGCGGATCCTGCGCAAGCTCGGCGTGAACAACCGGGTCGAGGCGGCGGCGATGTGGTTGCGCGCGCACCCGGAGGCGTGAGGCGGGTCTCGCGATCCATGTGTGGCCGCGCGTGCGGGCGCGAGCGGCGCGGTGCCGCTCGCTCCCTCCACACGAAGGATCTTCCCCGGGCACCCGCGTGACGGACAGGTGTGGCGAGCTGCGGACCGTCGTAGCGAGGGGCGACCGAGCTATCGATCGGGAGCACAGGGATCGATGCGAGGAGCGCAGACAGCCGTCCCAGACGGGCACTTCGCACGGTCGGGTCGCGGGCCAGCTCGACCCCGGCGTGGAGCTCCCCGACGCTCACGATGCTCACGATGACCCGGTCATCGCCCTCGCCCTCGTCCTCGGGCGGCGCGATGAGAACGCTGGTGTCGACGAGGAGGGTCAGGCACGCGGGTCCCCGGACAGTCGTCTCACCCACCGTTGCCGTGCCCGGCGCCGGCCGACGCGGACGTGCCGAGCGCCGCCACGCTCTGCGGTGAGGGTCTCGCCGCGGTCGCGACCCACCGGGTGGACGGACTCGCGGATCGACATGTCGCGGTGCGCCGCGCGCGCGACCTCCCCCCGGAAGAGGGATCTTCACCGGGACCCGGTGTGACGAAAGCGCTTGCGCGCGGGTAGGTCCACGGTACGGTCACGGTGGACACGGCGACGAGGCCGCGCCCGGCGGCCAAGACCCCAGGGAGAGATGACGTGCGAGCAGCGAGCGAGGGGCGGACGCCCCTCAAGGCGGTACCGGAGCCGGACGAGAGCGCGATCCCCGTCGTGGTCGTCGCCGAGGCGCGCACCGGGACGGAACGCGGCCTGATCGAGGAGTGGGCGCAGGCGAGCCATCCCGGCGCGCAGATCGCCTACGACCCGGACACCCTCGCCTCCCGCCTCGCCGAGAAGGACGACCCCCTGCTCGTCCCGGTCCGCGTGACCTGGCTGCCGCGTGAGCGTGACGGCGCGCGCAACGTCAGGCCCGCCGACATCGTTCTCTTCACGAACCCGCGCCGACCGTGGTCGCGCATCCAGCCGCGGATCGCGGCGCGCGAGCCCGATCGCGTCCGTGTCCTCCCCGGCGAGCCGGCGACGGCCGGCGACCTGCGGCGCCGGTTCCGCACCCAGTCGGGCGGCGGCGGCGCCGACGCGTTCGCGGCGTTCGTCCGGCGCCAGGCGACGCTCGCGTGCGAGCGGTCCGAGCGCGCGATCATCGGCGACCGGTACAAGGTGCCGCGGCTCGTCGCCGAGCAGATCACGACGAGCGCCCACTTCCGCGGCGAGGTCCAGAAGATCGCCGACCGCCACGACCGGACCTTCGACGAGGTGATGGGTCAGGCGACGGAGTGCCTCGGCGAGCTCGCGACGGTGCAGAGCCCGATCGCCATCGACGCGTTCCGCACCGTGATGAGCCCGATGCATGCGCGGGCGTGGACGCCGACGCTCGACGCCGAGAAGCTCGACCGCCTGCGCGAGCTCAACAAGAAGCACGCGCTCGTCTTCCTCCCCTCGCACCGCGCCTACGCCGACCCGCTCGTCATCGGGCAGGCCTTTCACGAGCACGACTTCCCGCGCAACCACATCCTCGGCGGCGACAACATGTCGTTCTGGCCGATCGGCCCGCTCGGCAAGCGCGCCGGCGTCATCTTCATCCGCCGCTCGTTCGGCGACGACGGGGTCTACAAGCTCGCGGTGCGCTCGTTCTTCGCGCACCTCGTGCAGAAGCGCTTCAACCTCGAGTGGTACATCGAGGGCGGCCGCACCCGGACGGGCAAGCTGCGCCCGCCGCGCTACGGGCTCCTCAACTACCTCGTCCGCGCGCTCGAGGGCGGCGCGGCCGACGACGTCTATCTCGTCCCCACGTCACTCGTCTACGACCAGATCCAGGAGATCGGGGCGATGGCCGACGAGCAGGCGGGCGCGAAGAAGAAGAACGAGGGCCTGCGCTGGATGGCGAACTACATCCGGGCCCAGTCCCGCGACGCCGGCATGGCGCGTATCGACTTCGACGAGCCGTTCTCGCTGCGCGAGGCGCTCGAGCAGGCCGGCGAGGGTTCCGCCCAGCTCGAGAAGGTCGCGTTCCGCATCTGCCACGGGATCAACCGCGTCACCCCGGTGACGGCGCCGTCGCTCGTCACGTTCGCGCTCCTCGGCACCCGTGACCGCGCCCTCACCCAGGACGAGGTCGCGAAGGTCGTCGACCCGCTCATCGGCTATCTGGAGAGCCGGGACCTCGCGGAGCTCGTCTCGCCGCTGCGCAAGCCCGGCACGCTGCGCAAGGCGCTCGACAACCTCGTCGCCAACGGGGTCGCCACGTGTTACGAGGGCGGCAAGGAGCCGGTCTGGATGGTCCCCCAGGACCACCACGCCGTCGCGGCCTTCTACCGCAACGGGGCGCTCCACCACTTCCTCACCCGGGCGATCGTCGAGCTGTGCGCCGTCCACATCGCGGCGTCGAAGACGAGCACGAAGGACCGCGACCCGCTCGAGGCGGCGTGGGAGCGCGCGCTCGAGCTCCGCGACCTCCTCAAGTTCGAGTTCTTCTTCCCCGACAAGGACCGCTTCCGCGAGCGCCTCATCGAGGAGCTCGAGCGCATCGATCCGCAGTGGCGCGAGGCGATCGCCACGCCCCGCCAGGCGGCGAAGACCCTCTCGAAGTCCGGGACGCTCGTCGCGCACCGCGCCCTGCGTTCGTTCCTCGACGCGCAGCTCGTCGTCGCGACGGTGCTCGCCGAGAAGGATCCGCGCGACCCGATCGAGAAGGGAGCCCTCGTCAAGGAGTGCCTCGGTCGTGGACGGCAGATGCTCCTCCAGGGGCAGATCCATGGCTCGGAGTCCAACTCGCAGGAGCTGTTCAACGCCGCGCTGGAGCTCGCCGCCAACCGGGACGTGCTCGACCCGGGGCGCGACGACGTGAAGGCGGGCCGTGACGCCTTCCTCGGGGAGGTCCGCTCGGCCGTCAACGACGCGATCGCCGTCGGCAAGCTCGAGGACGGGCTGATCGAAGAGGTCCTCGCGTGACCTCGCTCCCCGAGATCCTCGCCCGGATCGAGGATTCGCCGTCCGGCCCGGGGGTGGGAGCGTTCTTCGACTACGACGGGACCGTCATCGGCGGCTTCTCCGCCTCGGCGTTCTACCGGCACCGGATGCGGACCCGCGAGATCGGCCCGATCGAGCTGACGAAGACCGTGCTCGCGGCCCAGCGCGGGATCGACGGCGAGGAGGAGTTCGGCCGCTTCCTGGAGATGTCGCTCGCCTCGTGGGCGGGCAAGCCCGTCGAGGAGATGGAGGAGCTCGGCCGCCGGCTCTTCAAGCACGACATCGCGAGCCGCCTCCACAGCGAGGTGTGGGAGATCATCAAGGCGCACAGGGCGAAGGGGCACACGATCGTCCTCGCGTCCTCGGCGACGCGTTTCCAGGTCGAGCCGATGGCCGACGAGATCGAGGCCGACTACGCGCTGTGCACGCCGATCGAGGTCGACGACGGCATCATCACCGGACGCACCGGAGGGCGGCCCGCGTTCGGCCAGGGCAAGGCCGACGCCGTCCTCGACCTCGCAGAGGAGATCGACATCGACCTCGAGGAGTCCTTCGCGTACTCCAACGGCGGCGAGGACGTGCCGTTCCTCGCCGTCGCGGGCCACCCGTGCGCGGTGGAACCCGACGGGATCCTCACGCGTGCCGCGCTCGAGTTCGGCTGGCCGGTCCTGCGCTGCGTCGCGCGCGGCGGCACCCCGTCGGTCGGCGAGGTCGCCCGCACGGTCGGCTTCTACGGCGCGATGGCGACGTCGTTCGGCGTCGCGGCAGGGGTGAGCCTCCTCAACGGCGGCTCGCGCGACCAGCTCGTCGCGCTGAGCGGCGGCGTCGGGTCGGACGTCGGGCTCGCGCTCGCCGGGATCGACGTCGACGTCGTGAGCGGCGTCGAGCACCTCTGGTCCTCGCGGCCGTGCGTCTTCGTCTTCAACCACCAGTCGAAGATCGACCCGATCCTGCTCATGCACCTGCTGCGCGGCGGCTTCACCGGGGTCGCCAAGCGGGAGGCGGCGAACGTGCCGGGCTTCGGCCAGTTCTTCAAGCTCGCCGGGGTCGCGTTCGTCGACCGCGGCGATCCCTCGCAGGCGCGCAAGGCCCTCGAGCCCGCGGTGCGCAAGGTTCGTGAGGAGGGGGTCTCGCTCGTCATCGCACCCGAGGGCACCCGGTCGGCGACGCCGCGGCTCGGCCGGTTCAAGAAGGGCGCGTTCCACATCGCCATGCAAGCGGAGGTCCCGATGGTCCCGATCGTCCTGCGAAACGCGTGGGAGGTGATGTGGCGCGGGTCTCAGGCCCTGCGGCCCGGCACCGTCGACGTCGTCGTCCACCCGCCGATCGACACGTCGGGCTGGTCGCTCGACACGATCGCCGACCACGTGAGCGAGGTGCGCGGGATCTTCCTCGACACCCTCGAGAACTGGCCAGGGACGGAGGTGGCCCGATGACCCGTCCCGTCCGCGTCGTCGTCCTCGGGGGTGGGTCCTGGGGGACGACCGTCGCTGCGCTCTCCGCCCGCAACACCCCGACGACCCTGTGGGCCCGCGACACCGAGGTGGCCCGCGAGGTCCACGACGACAGTCGCAACTCGCGCTATCTCGGGGACCGTGAGCTGCCCGACGCGCTCGAGGCGACCGACGACCTCCTCGAGGCCGCCGCGCAGGCCGACGTCCTCGTCGTCGGCGTGCCGTCGCACGCGATGCGCGGCGTGCTCACGGAGCTCGCCCCCTCCGTGCGGCCGTGGATCCCCGTCCTCTCCCTCGTCAAGGGCCTCGAACCCGGGAGCCGCGCCAGGCCGACGCAGATCATCAACGAGGAGCTCCCGGGACACCCGAGCGGCCTGATGGCCGGACCGAACCTCGCGAAGGAGATCCTCGACGGGTTCGCCGCCGCGTCCGTCGTCGCCACGGCCGACGACGCCGTCGCCTGCGCGCTCCAGCCCCTGTTCCACTCGTCGCGGTTTCGCGTCTACCGCAACCGCGACGTGCTCGGCTCCGAGCTCGGCGGGGTGCTGAAGAACATCATCGCGATCGCCGCCGGGATGGCCGACGGCCTCGGGGTCGGCGACAACACCCGCGCGATGGTCATCACCCGCGGCCTCGCGGAGATCACGCGGCTCGGCGAGGCGATGGGCGCCGACCCCCGCACGTTCGCCGGGCTCACCGGTCTCGGCGATCTGATGGCGACCTGCATGAGCCGGCAGTCGCGCAACCGGCGGGTGGGCGAGCTGCTCGCGCAGGACATGACGATCGACGAGGCGACCGAGTCGCTCGGGCAGGTCGCGGAGGGCGTCAAGACGGCGAGGACGGTCATGGAGCTCGCCGAGGAGTTCGGGTGCGTCATGCCGATCGCGGCCGAGGTCGACGCCGTCGTCAACGAAGGGCGCCATCCGCGCGAGGCCTACAGGGGCCTCATGCGGTCGGTCGCCGAGAGCGAAGCGCACGAGGTGGCATGAGCATGACCGAGACAGCGAAGCCCGACAGCCCGCTCACGTGGGGCGCGACGACCGACATGAACGCGCTCGAGGCGCTCATGTGGCGCGCCGAGGCCGATCCGCGACTGCGGTCGACGATCATGTCCGTGGAGGAGCTGGACTGCGAGCCGGAGTGGGACCGCTTCCTCGCCGCCCACGACTGGGCGACGCGCATGGTGCCGCGGTTCCGCCAGAAGGTCGTCGAGCCGGCGCTCGGCCTCGGCCGGCCGACCTGGGCGACCGACCGTGACTTCGACCTCCACTACCACGTGCGCCGCATCTCGCTCACCGAGGGCGGCACCTGGACCGACGTGCTGCAGATGGCCGAGCAGATCGCGATGACGGCGTTCGACAAATCGCGTGCCCCGTGGGAGTCGTTCCTCATCGAGGGGCTGCCGGAGGGGCGCGCCGCGTTCCTCCTGAAGATGCACCACTCGACCACGGACGGCATGGGAGCGGTGCACCTCCTGTCGCAGATGCACTCGCGTCAGCGGGAGCCGACGGTGGGCAAGGCCCAGCCACCCGCGCTCGACCCGCAGGACCTCGACCGCACGGGCCTCCTCGTGCGACAGGCCGTCGACGACGCCCGGGCCCTCCCCGGGGCGCTGCGGTTCGTCGGCCGCGGCGTCGGGGCGCTCCGCCGTCCCGACCACGTCCTGCGCGACGCCGCGCACTACGCGGATTCCCTGCGGCGCGTGCTCGCCGACCCCGACGCGACTGGCTCGCCGTTGCTGCGCGGCCGCAGCCTCTCCTGGCGCTTCCAGGCGATGGACGTCCAGTTCTCCGAGCTGCGCGGGGCGGGCAAGGCGCACGGCCGCTCGCTCAACGACGCGTACATGGCCGCGCTCGCGGGGGGCTTCCGCCTCTACCACGAGGCGATGGGGACCCCCGTCGAGTCGATCCCCGCGGCGTTCCCCATCTCGATGCGGACCGACGCGAAGGACGGCGGCAACGCGTTCGCCGCCGGCCGCATGGCCCTGCCGGTCGGCGTGACGGACCCGCTCGAGCGCATGGAGATCATCGGCGCGTTCGTGCGCCGGGTCCGCGACGAGCCGGCCGTCAACGGCATCGGGGCCGTCGCGCCGCTTCTCGCGCGCCTCCCGGGGCCCGTGATCTCGCAGGTCGCCGGGAACATGACGAAGAGCAACGATCTCCAGGCGAGCAACGTGCCGGGCATCCGCGAGGACGCCTACATCGCGGGCGCGAAGATCCTGCGGGCGTACCCGTACGCGCCGCTGCCCGGCTGCGCCACCATGATCACGCTCGTCACCCACGGCAGGATCGGCTGCGTCGGGATCAACCTCGACCCGGCCGCGATCACCGAGCCGGAGCTGTTCGCCGAGTGCATCGCCGGGGGCTTCTCCGAGGTCCTCGCCCTCAACCCCGACGGCTTCACGCCGCCGGTCCGCCGGAGCTGAGCGTGGGCGTCGACGCCGAGGTCACCGCGCTCCACCGGGGCGGGGAGGGGACGCCGCTGCTCCTCCTCCACGGCATCACGGGCACGTGGCGCGCATGGCTGCCCGTCATTCCCGCGCTCGAGCGCCACCATCTGGTGATCGCGCCGACGCTCGCCGGCCACCACGGCGGGCCCGCGTTCGGCGACGGGGTCACGCCGTCGGTCGCCTCCCTCGCCGACACCCTCGAGGAGCTGCTCGACGAGGAGGGCATCGACACCGCCCACGTCGCGGGCAACTCGCTCGGCGGCTGGCTCGCGATCGAGCTCGGCATCCGAGGCCGGGCGCGGTCGGTCACCGGGATCGCGCCGGCCGGCGCGTGGAGCGACGAGAAGCACATCGTCGCGGTGGCTCGCCAGCTCGGGCTCGGCAAGACGCTGGTGACCAAGCTCGGCCCGCGGCTCGATCCGCTTCTGCGCCGCCCGCGCGGGCGGCGGCTGCTGCTCGCGTCGGTGAGCTCGCGCGGGGAGCGCACGCCCTACCGAGAGGCGCTCGCCGGCCTCGAGGGGGTGGCGAACTGCATCGCGTTCGACGACCTCGTCGCATCGATCCCCGGCAGCGGCGGAATCCCCGTCCACGACGAGCCGCTCCCCGTCCCCGTCCGCATCGCCTACCCGGCGAAGGACCGCACGATCCCGTTCGAGCGCTTCGGCACGCCGCTCCTCGAGCGCCTGCCGGGCGCCGAGCACGTCGTGCTCCACGGCGTCGGCCACGTGCCGATGTGGGACGACCCCGAGCTCGTCAGCCGCACGATCCTCGACGTCACCGCCGCCGTCGACGCCACCGGCAACGGCAGCGCCGCCGGCGGCTCGCCCGCCCCCGACACCCCCGACCCCGACAACGGAGCACCCGACACCCCCATGTCCGACCCCAAGATCAAGGACCTCGACGGCGCGCAGGGACGCGTCACCACCTACCACTGGCACAACGACGGAGCGACACACCTCGTCTTCCTCGTCCACGGCTACGGCGAGCACGTGCGGCGCTACGACCACGTCGTCGAGGCGCTCGCCGGCAAGGGCGCCGACGTGAGCGCGCTCGACCACTACGGCCACGGCGCCTCCGACGGCGAGCGTGCGCTCGTAGAGGGCTTCGACCCGTTCGTCACCGACCTCGCCTCGTTCGTCGACACGATCACCGCCCACCACTCCGGGCTCCCCGTGATCATGATCGGCCACTCGATGGGGGGCGTGATCTCGACGCTCTATGCGCAGCGCCACGGCGAGAAGCTCGCCGGGCTCGTGCTCTCCGGTCCCGTCATCGGCGGCAACCCCGAGATGTTCGGGCTCCTCGACATGGATCCGATCCCGGAGATCCCGATCGACCCGGCCGCGCTCTCGCGCGATCCCGCGGTCGGCGAGGACTACGCGAGCGACGACCTCGTCTACCACGGCCCGTTCGCCCGGGCGACGCTCCAGTCGTTCAAGGACGCCGTCGACGTGATCGCGAACGGTCCCGCGCTGTCGATGCCGGTCCTGTGGATCCACGGCGAGGAGGACCCGCTCGCTCCGGTCCCCGTGACCCGGGGGGCGATCGAGAAGATCGGCGGCTCGCAGGTGGAGGAGAAGATCTACCCCGGCGCCCGCCACGAGATCTTCAACGAGACGAACAAGGACGAGGTCCTCGCGGACACGACCGCGTTCATCGCGAAGGTCGTCAACGGCTGAACGGGGACCGATGTGGATCTGCAGGGCTGTCGGCCCTCCGGATCCACATCCACCGCGCGAGAGCGCGGTTCAGGCCGCGGCGGGGACCGGGACGGGGTCGCTCGCCGTGGCCGTCCGCGGCGTGCGGACCGGCGGCGCGTCGGTCATCGCGCTGCGCGACGTCGTCGCGCGCGGCGCCCCGCCGGGAAGGGCGTAGCGCAGGACCTTCTTGTAGACGCTCCAGTACTGCTTGCCGAGACGCCCGCTCGTGTACGGCAGGTCCCACTTCTCGCACACCGCGCGGACCCGTGGCGCGACCTCCGCGTACCGGCTCGCCGGCATGTCGGGGAAGAGGTGGTGCTCGATCTGGTGGCTGAGGTTGCCCGTGAGGATGTGGAACGCGCGCGAGCCCTCGAGGTTGCACGAGCCGAGCAGCTGGCGCACGTACCAGCCGCCGCGCGTCTCGTTCTCGAACTGCTCCTCGCTGAAGAGGTGCGCGCCCTCGGGGATGTGTCCCATGAAGACGACGGTGTGGACCCACAGGTTGCGCACGGCGTTCGCGATGACGTTCGCGGCGAGTGCGCGCTTGCGCGCCCGGCCCGCGAGCAGCGGAAACGCGACGTAGTCCTTGAGGACCTGGCCCCGCGCCTTGCGCACGAGGGCGAGGACCTCGTCGCGGGCCTCCTCCTTCGTCTTCTCGCCCCGCTTCACCGCGTCGAGCTCCATGTCGTAGAGCGCGATGCCCCACTCGAACACGGCGCCCATGAGGAAGAAGTAGACGGGCTGGCTGAGGTACACCGGTGACCACGGCTGGTCGGGCTCGACGCGCATCGCCGAGTACCCGAGGTCGCGGTCCCTGCCGATGACGTTCGTGTACGTGTGGTGCTGGAAGTTGTGCGAGTGCTTCCACGACCGCGCGGTCGAGGCGGCGTCCCACTCCCAGGTCGTCGAGTGGATCTGCGGGTCGCACATCCAGTCGTACTGGCCGTGCATGACGTTGTGCCCGATCTCCATGTTCTCGAGCACCTTCGCGAGGGTGAGGAGAGCCGTCCCGCCGACGAGCGCCGGGCGGTGGCGGGCCATCACGAGGAACGCGCGGCCCGCGACCTCGAGGTGGCGCTGCGTCGCGATGACCCGGCGGATGTAGCGCGCGTCGCGCTCCCCGAGGTCGGCCATCACGTCGTCGCGGATGGCGTCGAACTCGTCCGCGATCGCGGCGAGGTCGGCGGGGCTGAGGCGGTCGAGCGGGTTCCCTGCGCACATGGAGGCGGGAACGGTAGCGGGCCGAGGTCGCCGCCCCGCCGCCACCCCGGGAGCCGCCCGCCCGGTCGGGGGAGCACGGCGCCCGCCGATCCGTCACTGTTCACGCCGTGTCGACCGTCGCCACGGACGCGCACCCGAGTGGACTGGAGGGCCACGGGATCACCGTCGAGGTCGACGGCCAGACGATCCTGCGCTCCGCGTCCATCGAGGTGCCGGTCGGAAAGCTCATCGGGCTCATCGGACCGAGCGGGTCGGGCAAGTCGACGCTCCTGCGGGCCCTCGCCGGCGTCGTCGTCCCCACGGAGGGGGAGGTCCTCGTCGGCGGCGAGGAGGTCCGGCTGCGCTCCAGCGAGGTCGGCTACGTCCCGTTCGGGACGCTCCTCCACAAGGAGCTCACGGTCCGCGAGGCGCTGCGCTACGCCGCCGAGCTGCGCCTGCCGCCGCGCACCCCGGCCGCGGACCTCGAGGCGCGGGTCGACGAGGTGCTCGCGGAGCTGCAGATGGAGGATCGCGCGCACACGCGCATCGCCGACCTCTCCGACGGCCAGCGCCGGCGCGCCTCGTGCGGGGCCGAGCTCGTCGGCCGCCCGCCGGTGCTCCTCCTCGATGAGCCCGCGACGGGTCTCGACGCCGTGCTCGAGCGGCGCATGATGGAGCTGCTGCGGCGTCTCGCCGACGAGGGCCGCGGCGTCCTCGTCGCGACCCACGCGACGAGCAGCCTCGGCCTGTGCGACATCGTCGCCGTCATGGGCCCGGGTGGCGAGCTGCGGTTCGTCGGACCGCCGCACGAGATGCTCGAGCGCTTCGGGGTCGCGGCCTACGACGAGGTCTACACCGCGCTCGGCCTGCCCGACGACGACGTCGGCGAGATGGCTGCCCCCGAGCGTGCACCCTCGCCGCCGCGGACGCGCCCGCAGCGCCAGGAGGTCCCGTCGCTGTCGGCCCAGACGAAGCTCCTCAGCTCGCGCTACGCGAGGTGCCTCGTCCGGGACCGCCGCACGCTGGCGATCCTCATCGGCCAGGCTCCCGTGATCGGGATCGCGATCGGCCTCGCGATGCCGCGCAACATCCTCGACAGCCCCTCGCTGGGCGACTACTACGCGGTGATGCTCTGCTTCCTCCTCATCACGGGGAGCATCTGGCTGGGGATCATCTCGGCGTGCCGCGAGATCGTCCGGGAGCGCGCGATCGTCGAGCGCGAGACCGCGGTCGGCGTGCGCCTCGACGCCTACCTGTGCGCGAAGTGCGCGGTGCTGTTCCCGCTCGTCGCCCTCCAGGTGCTGCTGCTCGTCTTCTGCGCGATCACGCTCCAGCCCCTCGGTGGCGGGCCCGACGGCGACCTGCTCGCCCTCCTCGTCTGCATCGGCGTGGGCTGGGCGGCGGTCGCGACGGGCCTGTGGCTCTCGGCGGCCGTCTACACGCCCGACCAGGCGACGAGCAGCGTGCCGCTCGCGCTCATCCCGCAGCTCCTCCTCGCCGGGGCCGTCATCCCGTACGGCACGATGTTCGAGCCGATGCAGGCGCTCGCGAACCTCATGATCGCCCGCTGGGCGCTCGCGGGTGTCGGCGCCGCGATCGGTCTCGACACGGAGCTGTCGGCGGACATCGGCGCGGTGACGGGGTTCGACCCCGCCTTCTACTCGATCGCGCCGATCGTCGCGCTGGGGGCGCTCGCGGCGTCCACGCTGCTCCTCCTGTCGGCTGCCGGGCTCACGCTCGAGCGGCGGCTCCTGCGCTGAGCGCCGGTCGCCGGGCCCCCGGCCGCAGGGCGCGCCGGTCAGACGCCGGCCGGTCAGACGCTGATGAGCTCGCGCTCGCGAGCGGGGGGACGACGCGTCTCCCACTCCCGTCGCTCACGGTCGAACGAGTCCCAGTCCAGGCCGCCGCGCGGGGTGGGAGGCTCGGGCCGGTCGTCGGGGTCCGCCGGTCCGCCGCCGCCCCCGCCGTGACCGCCGTCGTCCTCGTCGGTCCCGTCCGGGGCGGACGACCCGACGGACTCGTCGAGCCCGGGCTGGCGCGCGAGCCAGAACATCCCGAACCAGACGCCGAACGCCGCGCCGACGATGGCGAGGGCCGGGTACCAGACGTCGAACGCGGGAAGCGTGAGCGCCGCGAACAGGGCGAGCAGCCCGAGCGCGAGGAGCAGCCGGCACGCGCTCGCGGCACGATCGAGCGACATCCGAGGCGCGGGCGCGATGATCGCGGCGACGAGGGTCAGCCCCGTCGCCCCGAAGACCACGGGGACGTACTGCGGCATGCGGGCATGGTGCCAGGATCGGACGCCCGCGTCGACCGTCAACCGGCGGACATGTGTCCACCCTCCGCGGGCGCCGGCGCCGGTGGCTCCGCTCGAGCGGCGATCGTCTACCGTGCGGGCCATGGCGGGAAACGGGCAGCGGAAGCCTCTGAAGGGACGATCCGCCTTCCTCGCCTGCGCACTCGCGCTCGTGACCTGCGGCCCCGCGGCGGGCGCTGCCGCCGCGAACGCGCCCGGGGACGACCCGCTGTTCGCGGTCTCCCAGCAGCGGATCGGCATCCTCGACCTCGCCTACAACTGGGAGCCCGGCACGACGGTGCAGTTCCACGAGGTCGTCGACGGCGTCGCGACGCCCGTCGGCACCGCCGTGACGGGGGAGAACCGCATCGGTGTCGCGCTGCGCGCCGCGACCTGGCGCTGCGACCGCCTCGTCCGCGCCTTCACGGCGACCGGGACGACGCCCGACGGCCGGACCTCGACGTCCTCGTTCGATCTGCGAACCCCGTCGTGCAAGACCCGCGCCGTCGTGACCGCGCCGCGCCGCGTCGAGCGTGGCTCTCTCGTGCGCATCCGCATCGCGGACCGCTGGCGGCTGGGCGACCGGCCGGTGCAGCTGTGCGTGAGCGGCGCCGGGGTGCGTCGCTCGTGCCGCGAGGTGAAGCTCCCGGCATCCCAGCGCGGCGTCGTGCGCCGCGTGCGGGCCCGTCGCGACGGCCAGTTGCGCGTCGCCATCGGCCTCGCCGGGAACCGCACCGTGCAGTGGGTGGCGAGCGGGACGGCGAAGGTCCGCAAGATCACGACGGGTCCGGTCGTCCTCGCCACCGGGGACTCGACCATCCAGGGGATCGACAGCATCCTTGCCGACAAGCTCGGCACCTCCGTGCGCAGCGAGGCCGAGTCGTTCCCCGGCACCGGGCTCACGACCACCGGGTCGTCGAACTGGCTGCAGTTCGCCCCGCGGCAGGTCAAGCGGTTCAAGCCGACGGTGACGGTGATGTCGATCGGCGGCAACGACGGCCACGGGTTCGGGGACGTCGCGTGCTGCGACGGCCCGTGGGTCGACGAGTACACCCGTCGGGTCCGCACGCTCATGCGCACCTATCGCCGCAGCGGCAAGGGCCGCGTCCTGTGGCTGACGCTCCCGATGCCGAAGGACCCGCGCCGCCAGCGGGTCACCGTCGCCGTCAACGGCGCGATCGTCGCTGCCGCCCGGGGTCTCGACCGCGTCCGCGTCCTCGACCTCGGCGCGTTCTTCACGCCGGGCGGGACCTACAGCGACACGATCACGCGCGGCGGGCGCACGATCCGCACGCGCGCGCCGGACGGCATCCACCTCAGCGCAGCGGGCAGCGAGCTCGCGGCGGCCATCGTCGCCGACGTCCTCACGCAGGCCGGCTGGCTCGAGTAGCGGCGCGACGGGCGGGCTGGACCGGGCGGACGCGCTGGGCGGACGCGGCACCTCGCCGCGGGGACGGCGTCCGTCCGACCCCGGTATTCGCGCTCTGCCGGACGCCGTCGCGGTGTCGCGAAGGACCCCGTCCGTCCGACCTCCGTATTCGCGGTGGGACGGACGCCGTCGCGGTGCGGGCCCGGCGCGGTCAGCGCGAGCGCGCGACCCGCCAGCGCAGGCCCCGGGGCTCCGCGAGGCGGGTGCCGCCGACGGACGGGTACAGGATCGAGCGTGGGACCTCACCGACGCCGGGCTTCGACCAGTCGCAGACGCCCTGCGGGAAGGCCGTGCGCAGCGCCGCGACCTGGGCGGCGGTGAGGGGGCGGCGGTAGTCCTGCGGGTCGAGCGGCTTCAGCGTGCACTTCACGATGTCGTCGGACAGAGGGCCACCGGCGACGATGCGCGGCTCGGTGAGGGCCGGGAACACCTTCGCGCACGCGCCCGAGCTCGTTGTCTCGACCGCCTCCGGGAGCTGCAGCGAGACGGACACGTCGGCGAGCGCGTCAGGGCCCAGGCCGAGCCCGGTGCCGACCGGGAGCACGACACCGAGCGGAGCGGTGAGCGCCCCCGGCACCGACAGGTTGGTCCCGGCCCCCACGATGCAGCGGTCGTCGGCGGCGGCGGGGCGC
>JBFIDS010000005.1:0-21517 GCA_041603715.1 Paraconexibacter sp.
GACGGACGGGCTGACGGCGTCGAGGTGTCGTTCGGCAAGGATCGCGAGACTATTTACGCCACCGGTGAGGTCATCCTCTGCGCCGGCGCGTTCGGGACGCCAGAGATCCTGCAGCGCTCCGGCATCGGTCCCGCCGAGCACCTCCGGAGCGTCGGCGTGCCGGTCGAGGTCGACCTCCCCGCCGTCGGGCGCAACCTGATGGAACACCCGTTCCAGTTCGTCAACTGGGAGCTCAAGGGCGCCGACGTCGGCCTGGCCGACATCTCACACCCCAAGCACCTCGCGCGCTGGGTCGCCACCCGCAAGGGCAAGCTCGCGAGCAACGTCGGCGAGGCCCTCGCGTTCTTCCGCACCGACAGCTCGCTCCCGGCACCGGACATGGAGTTCGTCGTCGCACCCCTGTTCTTCTGGGAGCATGGCAAGCGCGAGCACCCGCGCCCGGCGTTCTCGATCGGCCTGTCCTACATCGCCCCCACGAGTCGCGGCTCGGTCATGATCCGCTCCAGCGACCCGACCGCCAACGCCCGCGTCCAGTTGCGGATGCTCAGCGACCCGAGGGAGGTCACGGCCATCACCACCGGCATCGACCGCGCCCGCGAGGTCGCCGCGCAGCCGGCGCTGCGCGACATGTGCGGGATCGAAATCAACCCCGGTCCCTGGGTCCGTGGCTCCGGGGCGCTGGGTGAGTACGTCCGCGCCACGGTCGAGCACACCTACCACCCTGCATGTACGGCCCGGATCGGCTCCCCGGAGGAGGGGGCGTGCGACGCCGAGCTGCGGGTCCACGGTGTGCAGGGCCTGCGCGTGGCAGACGCCTCGGCCATGCCGACCATCACCCGCGGCAACACCCACGCGCCGACGATCATGATCGGCGAGCGCTGCGCCGACTTCGTGCGTGCCTCTGGCTCCCCCCGTCCCAGCGCTGCCGAGTTCGCCTCGGCATGAGCGCGGCGCCACGGCCGGTGCTGTTTCTCACACCAGACCAGAACGCCGCTATCCGCCGCTTGAGCGAAGGCGCCGGCGACACGGCGGGCGGCGCCGACGACGTGCTGCTCGCAACGGCGCGTGTCCGTCTGAGGGCCGTCAGCGACGAGGACCTCGTCGATCGCTGGCGACGGCTGCAGGACTTCGCAGCACCCGATCCCACCCGAACAGCGCTGTGACCGCAGCGAGAAGAGAGACCATCATGTTCGACTACATCATCGTCGGGGCCGGCTCCGCCGGTGCCGTGCTCGCCGCCCGGCTCTCCGAGGACCCTGACACACGGGTCTGCTTGCTGGAGGCGGGCGGGGAGGACACCGACCTGGAGATCCACATCCCCGCCGCGTTCGGCGCTCTGTTCAAGGGTCGTCGCGACTGGGACATGCATACCGACCCGGAGCCGGAGCTCAACGGTCGCACCTGCTACCTGCCGCGCGCCAAGGTACTCGGCGGCTGCAGTTCGATGAACGCCATGGTCTACATCCGCGGCAACCGTGCCGACTACGACGAGTGGGCCGCGATGGGGGCCGAGGGCTGGGGCTACGAGGACGTCCTGCCGTACTTCAAGAAGTCCGAGGACAACGAGCGCGGCGAGGACATGTTCCACGGCGCGGGCGGTCCGCTCCCGGTCCGCGAGAGCCGGTCGATGCACCCTCTGGCCTCCGCGTTCGTCGAGGCGGCCAAGCAGGCGGGGCACGAGGAGAACCCGGACTTCAACGGCGCCCGCCAGGAGGGCGTCGGCCGGTACCAGACCACCCAGCAGGACGGGATGCGCGCGAGCACCGCGGCCGTTTTCCTACATCCGGTCGAGGACCGGCCGAACCTCACGGTGATCACCGACGCGTTCGTGACCGAGGTGGTCATCGAGGACGGGCGCGCCGTCGGGGTCCGTCTCGATCACCCCGACCACGAGCAGATCCGCGCCGAGCGCGAGGTCATCCTCAGCGCCGGCGCCTACCAGTCGCCGCAGCTGCTGATGCTGTCGGGCATCGGTCCGGCGGAGCAGCTCGCGGCGCTCGGCCTCGACGTCGTCGCCGACCTGCCGGTGGGGGACGGGCTCCAGGACCACTGCATGACACTGATCAACTGGACGACGGACGTCGAGAGCCTGATGACCGCCATGAACGACGACAACGTCGAGCTGATCGGCAGCGAGGGCCGCGGCCCGCTCACGTCGAACATCGCCGAGACGGGCGGGTTCATGCGGACCAGGCCCGGACTGGACGGCCCGGACTGTCAGTTCCACTGCGCCCCGGCGCCCTTCTACGACGAAGGGCTCGGCGTCCCGACGGAGCACGCGTTCGCGTTCGGGCCCGGGGTCGTCAAGCCGACCAGCCGCGGATCCGTGACGCTGCGCGCACCCAGCGCGTACAGCAAGCCCCGCATCCAACACAACTACCTCGGCACCGAGGAGGACCGGGCCACGATCCTCGCCGGCATGCGCATGGCGATGGAGATCGCCGGCCAGCCGGCGCTGCGAGACATCATCACGGGTGAGTTCCGTGCGCCGAAGGCCGACGCCTCCGACGAGGAGCTGATGGCGTTCGTACGGGAGAACACGCAGACCATCTACCACCCGACCTCGACGGCAGCGATCGGGCGCGTCGTTGACCCGCGGCTCAAGGTCTACGGGATCGAGGGCCTGCGGGTCGTCGACGCGTCCGTGATGCCGACGATCGTCCGGGGCAACACCAACGCGCCGGTCATCATGATCGCCGAGAAGGCCGCGGACATGATCCGCGAGGACGCCGCGCGGGTCGCCGCGCAGGCGGAGGCCGTGGCATGAGCGTCCTCCAGGGCCTGATGCAACACGACGCGCCGCTGGACCTCCAGCACGCCTACCGTCGCTTGGCGACGATGCACGCCCAGTCCGGAGAGGTTGTCACGCTACTAGACCCGGACGGGACCGTCGCCCGCGTCTCGTAGAGCGAGGTCGCGGATCGCTCGGCCCGACTGGCCCAGGTGCTGGCCGGCCTCGGGGTGGAGCAGGGCGACAGGGTCGCGACGTTCATGTGGAACAGCCACCAGCACGTCGAGGCCTACCTCGCGATCCCGTGCATGGGAGCGGTCCTCCACACTCTGAACCTGCGCCTGTTCGAGGAACAGCTGATCTACATCGTCAACCACGCCGAGGACCGCGTCATCATCCTCGACGACAGCCTCGTGCCGCTGTTGGCGAAGGTGATCGACAAGCTCGAGACCGTCGAGCACCTGATCGTCGTCGGGGACGGCGACGTCTCGGCTCTCGGACGCGAGGTGCTTCGCTACGAGGAGGTCATCGCTGAGCAGGACGGGAACTTTCCGTGGCCTGCGATCGAGGACGATCGGCAGGCGGCCGCGCTCTGCTACACGAGCGGGACGACGGGCAACCCGAAGGGTGTCCTGTACAGCCACCGCAGCGCCCTGCTGCACTCCATGGCCGTCATGACGAAAGACTGTTTCGGAGTTGGCAAGAGCGATCGCATCCTTCCCGTGGTCCCGCAGTTCCACGCCAACGCCTGGGGGCTGATCTACGCGGCCGCCGTCTCCGGGGCCTCGTTGGTCATGCCCGGCCGTTTCCTGCAGGCGGCGCCGCTCGCGCACCTCCTGGTCACCGAGAAGTGCACCGTCGCCGGGGCGGTCCCAACGATCTGGATGGACCTGCTCCGCTACGCCGACGAGCACAAGCCGGGCCTTTCCAGCCTGCGAATCGTGCCGTGTGGCGGCACAGCGGTCCCGCGGTCGCTCATGCAGGCGTTCCAGGAGCGTCACGGGCGTCGTGACCTGTCAGGCGTGGGGGATGACGGAGACGAGCCCGCTCGGCGCCGTCGCGATCCCGCCCGACGGGCTCGACGAGGCGGAGCACTGGCGCTATCGGACCAGCCAAGGACAAGTCGCACCGCTCGTCGAACTGCGGATCGTGGCCGACGACGGGACCGAGCAGCCCTGGGACGGCGAGAGCACCGGCGAGATCCAGGTGCGAGGTCAATGGATCGTCTCGGATTACTACGAGGATCCGACCTCGTCCGAGAAGTTCCAGGACGGATGGCTGCGGACCGGGGACGTCGCCGCCATGAGCCCGGACGGGTTCATCTTCATTACCGATCGGGCGAAGGACGTCATCAAGTCCGGGGGCGAATGGATCAGCTCGGTCGAGCTCGAGAACGAGCTGATGGGGCACCCGGCCGTGCGAGAGGCCGCGGTCATCGCCATGCCGCACGACCGCTTTACCGAGCGCCCGCTGGCCTGCGTCGTCCTCGAGGGCGAGGCGACGGCGGAGGAACTCATCGCGTTCCTCGACGGGAAGGTCGCCCGCTGGTGGCTGCCCGACGAGATCGCGTTCATCGACGAGGTCCCCAAGACCAGCGTCGGCAAGTTCGACAAGAAGGTCTTGCGCCAGCGTCTCGCCGACGGCGAGCTCCCCGATCGCCACGCGGTAGGAAAGCCCAGCCCCTCGGGGACGTGAGTCTCGGCATCGAGGCACGGAACCATCGCCCCAGCGGATCGACGAAGGTCAGCGCTGGGGCCTCGAGCGCAGAAACATCGGGTCGGGTGGTGCCCGCGATGTCGCGACACGGCGGCTGCGGGCGACCGCCGGGACCGCCCGCCCCAGGGTCTGTCAGGGCCTGCCACCTCAGACGCGTTTGACCTTGGGAACCGACGCGTTCGAGCAGCTGCAGGACGCCCGCCTTGCGCCCCCGACGGCCTGTCAGTCGAGGACGACGAGCAGGTCGCCCTCAAGGTCGCCCTCCCTGACCGCCTGGCCCTCCGTGCAGCGGACCTCTTTGACGACGCCCTCGTCCTCGGCCTCCACTGGCATCTCCATCTTCATCGACTCAAGGATCACGAGGGTGTCGCCCGCGGCGATCGTGTCGCCGACCGTGCACTCGACCTTCCAGACCGTCCCCGTGATGTGCGCCTCGACGTTCGCCATGGAACTTCTCCTCGTGTGGTGTGTGGACCGGACACGACGCGAGATCCCGTACGACGGCCACGGGATGGGCACTCGAACCGCGCGGCGGGTCCGCCAGATCGCGCGGCCCGTTTCCCGTCTGAGGCCGAGCGCAGTCTCACGTGTCAGTTCAGCGGAAGGCCTGGATTCCCGTCAGTGCACCGCCGACGACCAGAGCGTGGACGTCTGCGGTGCCCTCGTAGGTGACGACGGATTCGAGATTGTTCATGTGGCGGATGACCGGATACTCGAGCGTGACGCCGTTGGCGCCGAGCACCTGCCGGGCCGTGCGCGCAACCTCGAGCGCCGCGTTGACGTTCGCGAGCTTACCCATGGAGACGTGCTCCGGACACAGCGTGCCAGCGTCCTTCATCCTCCCGAGGTGCAGCGCGAGCAGGGTCCCGCGGTTGACCTCTGTCGCCATGGTGGCGAGCTTGAGCTGCTGCAGCTGCGTCGCCGCGATCGGCCGTCCGAAGGCGATCCGCTCCTTGCTGTAGTTCAGAGCGGACTCGAGGCAGGCGCGAGCGGCCCCGATCGCCCCGAAGACGATGCCGAAGCGAGCCTCGTTGAGGCAGGACAGCGGGCCCCGCAGCGACGTCGCCTCGGGCAGCATTGCCGACGCGGGCAGGCGGACGTCGTCCAGCAGCAGCTCGGACGTCGTCGACGCGCGCAGCGACAGCTTCCTGTGGTTGTCCTGGGTGGTGAAGCCCGGCGTGCCCCGCGGCACGAGGAACCCACGCACGCCCTCGTCCGTCGCGGCCCACACGACGGCGACGTCGGCGACGGAGCCGTTCGTGATCCACATCTTCTGGCCGTGGAGGATCCAGTCCGCGCCGTCGCGCCGCGCCCGAGTGCGCATGGCTCCCGGATCCGAACCCGCATCGGGCTCGGTCAGCCCGAAGCAGCCGATCGCCGTCCCCGCCGCCATCCGCGGAAGCCATTCCTGCTTGTGCTCCTCCGAACCCCACTTCCAGATCGCGTACATCGCAAGCGACCCCTGGACGGAAACGAGGCTGCGAATCCCGCTGTCACCCGCCTCGAGCTCCAGGCACGCGAGACCGTAGGCGGTGGCCGAGGCACCGGCGCAGCCGTAGCCCTCCAGGTGCATGCCGAGGACCCCGAGCCTTCCGAGGGCCGGCGCCAGCTCGCCGATCGGGATGGCTCCCGCCTCGAACCAGTCGCCGACGTCGGGCAGGACGCGGTCGGCCACGAAGGCGCGAACTGCGTCGCGCATGTCGCGCTCCTCGTCGCTGAGCAGGAGGTCGGTGCCGAGGAAGTCGGCGGGACGGACGGCGGCAGGTGCGGCGACGGAGCTCATGGTGACCTCTTGAATGACCGGGAGAGGAGGGTTTCAGGAAGGGGCGGGTGCGCCGGCCTCGGCACGGAGCGGCAGCAGGTCGCCGATCAGCTGGCGGTGGGTTGCCGGAGAACCGAAGAGCGAGAGGTTCACCTTGGCACGCTTGTAGAGGAAGTGCAGATCGTGCTCCCAGGTGAAGCCGACGGCACCGTGCAGCGACATCGCGTTGTCGGCGACCCGCGACGCGGCATCGCCGCTGACGAACTTCGCCACGGAGGCGTGCATCGCCAGGTCGGCCTCGCCGTTGGCGACCGACCATGCGGCGAAATACGCTGCCGAACGCGAGACCTCGACGTCGACCAGCATCTCGGCTGCCGCGTGCTTCAGAGCCTGGAACGTCCCGATCGGAACACCGAACTGCTCACGCTCCCCGAGGTACTGCACGGTCATGTCCAGCAGGCGCTGCGCCGTGCCGAGCGAGTCGGCCGCCAGGAGGACCGCAGCACGCGCGCCGAGCCCGGCGAGGTCGATCTCGCCGCTGCCGAGGGCGGACGCCGGTGCGTCGTTGAACGTGACCGTCGCCAGGTCGCGGCCCGGGTCGGTGGACGGGGTCGCCTCGATCGACGCGCAGGCACGGTCGCAGGCGAAGAGGCGCAGCTCGCCACGGACCTGGGCCGGAACGAGTAGGACCGAGGCTTCTCCGGCGCCGAGCACATGCGTCACCACACCGTTCAGCCTCACGCCGTCGGCCGCCGGCGCCGCCGCGACCGCCGGGGCGCCGAGCGGGGTGTCTGCGTCCACCGTGAGCGCGGCGAGACGGTCCCCGGCGAGAAGCTCGTGGAGGAACGGGTCACCGTCCTCGCACGCCGCCCGGGCGGCGGCAACGGCGAGGCCGGTGTGCGAGAGCAGTGCCCCCGGAACGCTCGCGCGGGCGTGCTCCTCGACCGCGAGGGCGAGCTCGACGAGCCCGCCGCCCTGCCCGCCGTTGATCGCGTCCGGGACCCCGATCCCAATCCAGCACTGCTGGATCGCCAGCATGGTGGCGGGGCGTCCGTCGCCGGCCTCGAGCCATTCCCGAACAGCGGTGGGAGGGGCTGAGCGCTCGAGTACGCCGCGAACGGCCGCCCGCAACATCTCCTGCTCGTCGGTCAGCGCGAAGATCATGCCGCTGCCTCGGCGCCGGGCGAGATGTCGGGGAGGCGCTTCTCGAGGAAGGCGCCCTCCGGCTGCTCCATGGATGCCAAGGACCTGGGGTCGATCGCGCTCGGGACGCCAACGCCGTCCTGCCGCGCGCGCGCCGGCCCCCACGCGTCGTCGACCGACATCTTCAGGGCCGTCGTGCTGAGCGCGAGCGCCCCGTCGGCCCAGTCTCGGACCTCGCCGTCGGGCGCCTCGGCGAAAACGCTGACGTCGGCCACCGCCCAATGCCCGTCAACGCGCACGCGGTCGAACGCGCCGATCACGTCGCACAGGGCGCGCGGGATGAAAGGTCGAGCCGCTGGGGGCCGCTCGACCGTGGCCGCGGCGTCGGCGACGTAGAACGGAGTGCCGGTGTGTCCTCGGGTCTCGAGCACGGGTCGGTCCTCGGCTTTGGGTGAACGGCGGTTTACGGTGCGCACGATAGCGGTCAGCCGATCCCCGTGCCAGTCGTCCCCGTCGCGAGGATCGTCTGCCCCGTCACGTAGGCGCTCTCGGCGGAGCACAAGAACGCGACGAGCGGTGCGACGTCCTCCGGCTCTCCCGGGCGGCCGAGGGTGTTGGTGCGGGCCTGGAGGGCATAGAAGGCCTCGCGGCGCTCCACGGGCATGCTCTCGGTCATGTCGGTCCTGGCGCGGGGGCTGACGACGTTGACCGTGATCCCGTGGCGCCCGACCTCCTTGGCCAGGCTCAGGGAGAAGCCGACGATCCCGGCCTTCGCCGCCGCGTAGTTCGCCTGTCCCACGTTGCCGTAAAGGCCGGCCGCCGAGCCGGTGTTGACGATCCGCCCGGGCCGCCCAGCTTCGCGCCAGGCGCGGACCGCCTCACGACAGACGAAGAACGTACCGTCCAGCGAAGCCGCGATGACCTCGCGCCATTGGTCGTCGTCCATCTGCGCGACCGTACGGTCGCGGGTCGCCCCAGCATTGTTGACGACCGCGTCGAGCGGCCCAAGTGCCGCCCACGCGCCGCGGACGATCGCGGCGGCGTCGGCTGATCGGCTGACATCGCCGGGTACGGGAACGGCGTGTCCTCCTCTCCTCGTGATCTCGGTCGCGACCTCGGACGCGCGTTCCACGTCGCGTCCGTTGACCGCGACCGCCGCGCCGCGTGCGCTCAGATCGAGGGCGTACCCACGCCCGATCCCCCGGGTCGCACCCGTGACCAGGACGGTTCGTCCAGCGAGCGTCGGGAGGGGGCCCGCCGCGGTGCCCCCGACCTGAGGTGGGGTCGCCCGGGGCTGGCGTTCGGAGGGCATCGGTGTAGGCTAACCGACGTTCACGACCGGAGGCGAACATGCGTGCAGCGGAACTCGACGGCGGCCCCCCGTTGCCGATGAACGGCTTGAACGACGGAATCGACCCCTGGCTGCGTCTCGAGCTGGACGGTTACACGTTGATCGTGACGCTCAATCGACCTGAGCGCCGGAATGCCGTGGCGTGGGGTCAGATCGTGCAGATCGCCACGGTGCTCGAACGGGCTTCGGCCGACCGGCGAATCCGCGCGGTGATCATCACGGGCGAGGGCGTCGCGTTCTGTGCCGGAGGAGACGTGAAGGACCAAGCGTCCCGGCAGGATTGGGGAACCGTCGAGCGCCTACGGCGGTCCGAGCCGATGATCGCGGCTGTGCAGGCGGTGTGGGACTTCCCGAAGCCGCTCATCGCCGCCGTCAACGGAGTCGCCACGGGCGCCGGGGTCGGCATCGCGCTGCTGTGCGACACGCGTCTCGCGTCGACCGAGGCGCGTCTCGGCTTCGCGTTCGTGCGCGTCGGCCTGGGCCCCGACTACGGCGTGTCGTACACCCTTCCCCGGACCGTGGGGCCGGGGCACGCCGCCCGGCTGCTGTACTCCGGGGCGGACGTGGACGCGGAGGAGGGTCGGGCGCTGGGGCTCGTCGACTCACTCCACGCGCCCGAGCGCCTGCTGCCGGATGCGCAGACGCTGGCAGCCGAGATCGCCGAGCGCGCGCCGTTCGGCGTGCGCTTGGCCAAGGCCGCGCTGCGACGGTCGGGCAGCGCCGACCTGGCCACCACTCTCCGCACCGAGATGCAGGGCCAGTTCCTGGCGTCAGGAACCGAGGACCACCGGGAGGGGACCGCGGCGTTCGCCGAGAAGCGCGCGCCGCGGTTCTGCGACCGTTGAACGGGGCCGGCACGCACCGCGGGGGCGAGCCCCGTGGGCGTCGCCCGTCTCGCGGATTCGCTCGCGGCGCCGCGGCCACCGTCGGCGGGACCGACCACGCGCCCGAGTGACCGCGCATCTGCGGGCGATCGGTGAACGACCGCTCGCGGCGGTCGCGAGGGGTGAACGGGTCGATGACGCTTGCGGACGTCCCCTTGGGGGTCTGCGGTAACGACCGTTTATCCTGCGATAGTCTGGGCGCCTGCGACGGTGAGGAGTTTGGATGTTCTTCGGTGATACAGAGGAGGAGGCGCGGTTCCGGATCGAGGTCCGAGCCTGGCTCGAGACGACGTTGCCGACGCTCCCATGGCCCGAGCCGGCCGCTCTCGAAGAGCGCTTGGTGTTCTTCCGCGAGTGGCAGCGCCTCGTGCACGAGGCCGGGTACGCCGGGCTCTCCTGGCCGGTGGAGTACGGCGGGCGGGGGGCGAGCCTCGGCCTGCAGGCGGTGTTCGCCGAGGAGCTCGACCGTGCCGGCGCTCCCGATCGTGTCAACGGTATCGGCGAGGGCTTCGCCGGCATGACGATCATCGAGCACGGCAGCGAAGCGCAGAAGGAGCGGTTCCTGGACCCGATCCTGCGCGGCGAGGAGATCTGGTGCCAACTGTTCTCCGAGCCCGGCGCCGGCTCGGATCTCGCCGGGCTGCAGTGTCGCGCCGAGCGCGATGGGGACGGGTACCGCATCACGGGTCAGAAGGTGTGGACAAGCCGCGC
The DNA here is from genome assembly GCA_041603715.1 of Paraconexibacter sp. Classification (GTDB taxonomy): domain Bacteria; phylum Actinomycetota; class Thermoleophilia; order Solirubrobacterales; family Solirubrobacteraceae; genus Paraconexibacter. The sequence continues at coordinate 10,299 of JBFIDS010000005.1, forward strand.
GCAGATCGCCGACTGGGCGATCCTGCTGGCGCGCACGAGCGGCAAGCGCCACGACGGGATCACGTACTTCCTCTTCCCGATGAAGCAGGAGGGCGTCACCATCCGGGGCCTTACTCAGATCACGGGCGACGCCGAGTTCAACGAGGTCTTCCTCGAGAACGCGTTCGTTCCCGATGACTGCGTGCTCGGTCGCGTCGGGGAGGGCTGGCGCCTCGCGCGGGCGACGCTCGGCTACGAGCGGGTCGTCATCGCCACAGGGCGAATGAACATCCAGAAGTGGCTCGGCGAGCTCGTGGACCTCGTCCGCGAGTCCGGCCGCGGGGAGGATCCCGCGGTCCGGGCGTGCGTCGCCGACCTCTGGGGCCGCGCGCTCGTGCACCGGCTCAACGGCGCCCGGGCACTGACGCAGCTCGGTGCCGGTGCCCCGGGGCCCGAATCGTCGGTGGGGAAGCTGTTCATGACGCCACTGGCCGCGGACATCGCCGACTTCGCCCTCGAGCTCGGTGGGCTGGACGCCCGCGTCGCGCCCGGAACCGACATGCACGGCGACGGCCGCTGGCAGCGGTTGTCCTACATGGCCCGCGGCATGGCGATTGCAGGCGGTACCACGCAGATCCAGAAGAACATCGTGGCCGAGCGTGTGCTCGGCCTTCCCCGCCAGACCGAGTCCCAGAGGCCCGCATGAGCGCAGCCGCACGTCAGTTGGTCACGTTCCCGAGCCTGATCGACCCCGAGGAGCCGCACCTCGAAGCTCTGCGCGCCCGTGCGAGCACCGTCGCTGCCGGCTTCACCGACGAGGAGGTCGCGCGTTGGGAGGAGGAGCGAGTGTTCCCCGAGGAGCTCTACGCCGGCCTGCGCGAATCCGGGCTGTTCGGGCTCACCGTGCCCACGGCGTACGGCGGTGAGGGCCAGGGCGTTCGCGAGGCGTGCGTCGTCCTGGAGGAACTGGCCTATCGCTGCGGCGTGGGCGCCGCGATGTGCCAGATGTTCGTCAACGGGCCGCCGCGGGCGATCTGCCGGCTCGGCAGTGACGCGATCCGCCAGCGCTATCTCCCGGGAGTCGCTGACGGCAGCCGGTACTTCTCCATCGCGATGTCCGAGCCGCACGCCGGCTCGGCCGTGACGGAGCTGACCTCGTTCCTCGAACCCGACGGTGACGGCTATCGCCTGCACGGAAGCAAGTGCTACATCACCGGCGGCATGCGCGCGGACGCGTTCCTCGTGTTCTGTCGGGCATCCGGCTCGACCGGATCCAAGGGCCTCGGCGCCGTGGTCGTCGAGCGTGGTCAGGCCGGATTCACCTCCGAGGAGATGCCCGCGAAAATGGGCGGCAACGCGATCTCGGAGGCCGTCCTGACGTTCGACGGCGTGCGCATCGCCCCCGAGGCCGTCGTGCTGGCGCCGGATCCGACGTCGTCGGCCGCGGCGATGCAGATGCTGCGCCAGTTCAACCCGGAGCGGTGCGGCAACGCCGCGATGGCGCTGGGCATCGCCCGGGCCGCGCTCGAGCGTGCCATCCGGTACTCCCGCGAGCGCCAACAGTTCCACCGCGAGATCTGCGAATTTCAGGGGATCCAGTGGAAGCTGGCCGACATGGCGACGCGCTTCGACGCGGCGCGGCTGCTGCTCGTCCGCGCGGCGGACTCGGAGGAGGGTGGCTTCCCGGTCACGCGGCTGGCCATGCAGGCGAAGATCGCCGCCAACGAGGCGGCGGAGTTCATCTGCCGCGAGGCGATGCAGATCCACGGGCACTCGGGCTACTGCCGCGACCTCCCGGTCGAGCGCTACTACCGCGACGCGCGCGGAACCGCGATCGGGGGCGGTACGCTCGAGACCAATCGGAACGTGCTGGCGGCCGAGATCCTCGGACGGCGATTCGACCAACGGCCCCCGCGGCCCGGTAGCGATGGCGACCGACCCGCGGCCGGCAAGGGCGCACCCGAGATCCCGTCGCTCGTACCGGAGATGGGAGGCGAGCTCGAGGCGGTACGTCGTCGTGCCGCGGACGTCGCGATGGCCAACCTCCCCGACGCGCGACGCTGGGACGACGAGGAGGTCTTCCCGGAGAGCTCGTGGATCCGCATGCGCGACGCCGGCCTCCTGGGTCTCACCGTGCCCAGGCAGTACGGCGGCGAGGGCCTCGGCGTGCTGGAGGCGTGCATCGTCCTCGAGGAACTGTCGGTAACCTGCATGTCCTCGGCGATGGTTGCCCAGATGTACCTCAACGGTCCGCCGCGAGCGGTGCTCGCACTCGGCACCGAGGAGCAGCGGCAGCGATACCTGCCCGGGACGCCGACCGGCGAGCGGTACTGGTCGATCGCCATCTCCGAGCCGGGCGCCGGATCATCGGCGACAGAGCTGCAGGCTCGGCTCGAACCCGACGGGGACGGCTTCCGCCTCTACGGAGGCAAGTGCTACATCACCGGAGGCATGCGGGCGAACACCTATCTGGTGTTCTGCCGCCTCGCGGGCACATCCGGGGCCAACGGGATCGGGGCCGTGGTGGTCGAGCGCGAGCAGGCCGGCTTCGCCGAGCCGCAGACCCAGCCGAAGATGGGCGGACGGGGCGTCGGCGAGGCGGTGCTCGGGTTCGACGGAATCCGCATCGACCCGGAAGCGGTCATCGTCGCCGCCGACCCCGGCTCGAGTCGCGGCGCCGCGATCATGCTGCGCCAGTTCAACCCGGAGCGTTGCGGAAACGCCGCGATGTGCATCGGCGTCGCCCGGGCCGCGCTGGCCGACTCCCTCGTGCACCTGCGCACGCGCCGTCAGTTCGGCAAGGAACTCGCCGAGTTCCAGGGTCTGCAGTGGAAGGTCGCGGACATGTCGATCGCCCTGGACGCCGCGCGGGCGCTCAACCACCGCGCGGCGGTGTCCTCCGAGGGCGGCTTCCCGGTCACCCGCTACACCGCGATGGCGAAGATCTACGCCAACGAGGCCGGGAAGTTCATCTGCGACGAGGCCGTCCAGCTTCACGGGCACGCGGGCTACTGCCGCGAGCTGCCGGTCGAACGCTACTACCGCGATGTTCGCGGCATGGGCCTCGGCGGCGGCACGACCGAGATCATGCGCAACGTGCTGGCCGGTGAGGTCATCGGCCGCCGCTTCAGCCAGCGCTAACCACGACAACGACTCACGAACGGGATCGACATGGACTACTCCGCATACGAGCATTTGCTCTTCGAGCGCCGTGACAACGGCGTGCTGCTGATCACGATCAACCGCCCTGAGGTCTACAACGCGACCAACGGACGCCTGCACTGGGAGCTCTCGCGCGTCTGGCTCGACGTCAACGACGACGACCAGACACGCGTCGTGGTGATCACCGGGGCCGGCAAGGCGTTCTCCGCCGGCGGCGACCTCGCGATGATCGAGGGGCAACTGGGCAGCTTCAAGGAGATCCACGCGATCTCCGCCGAGGCCTCCGACCTCGTCTACAACATCATCGACTGCCGGAAGCCGGTCATCTCGGCCATCAACGGGGTCGCGGTCGGGGCCGGTCTCGCCGTCGCCCTGATGGCGGACATCAGCATCATCTCCGAAGATGCGCGGCTGACCGACGGCCACCTGCGACTCGGCGTCGGCGCTGGCGACCACGCGGCGATCATCTGGCCGCTGCTGTGCGGTATGGCCAAGGCCAAGTACTACCTGCTGACGGCCGAGTTCGTCGACGGGAAGGAAGCCGAGCGCATCGGCCTGGTGAGCCGCTGCGTCCCCGCCGGCGAGGTGCTCGACACCGCGCTCGAGGTCGCCGACAGGTTGGGTCGCGGGTCGCAGGCCGCGATCCGCTGGACCAAGCGGTCGTTGAACAACTGGCTGCGCCAGGCGAGCCCGATCTTCGACGCCTCGCTGGCCCTCGAGATGCTCTCGTTCTTCGACGAGGACGTGGTCGAGGGCGTCGCGGCGCTCAAGGAGAAGCGCGATCCCGTGTTTCCGTCGACCGTCGACAGCTGACATGACAACGCGATATCGCTCCGTCTTCGCGCCCGGACTGTTCGCCGGGCAGCTCGTGATCGTGACCGGAGGCGGCAGCGGCATCGGCCGCTGTATCGCACACGAGTTGGCGAGCCTCGGCGCTCACGTGGCGATCACGGGCCGCCGCATCGAGCGCCTCGACGGTGTCCGCGCCGAGATCGAGGAGACGGGAGGTTCGGTCTCGTGCCACGCGTTCGACATCCGCGACGAGCCCGCGGTGGTCGCGGCCATCGGCGATATCATCGCCGCTCACGGCCCGATCGCCGGGCTGGTCAACAACGCCGGCGGTCAGTACCCCTCGCCGGCAGAGGACCTATCGGTTAAGGGCTGGGAGGCCGTGATCCGCAACAACCTGACAGGCGGGTTCATCGTCGCGCGAGAGGCCTACAGGCAGTCGATGGCCGAGCACCGTGGCAGCATCGTGAACATCATCGCCGACATCTGGGGCGGGATGCCGACCATGGCCCACTCGGGCGCGGCGCGTGCCGGCATGCTCAACTTCACGGAGACCACGGCCTGCGAGTGGGCCCGGTCGGGAGTACGTGTGAACGCTGTCGCCCCCGGCTGGATCGCCTCGAGTGGGTTCGACACCTACGATGACGACATGAAGGCCGAGCTGGTCCGCTTCCGGGACGAGGTGCCCCTCGGACGTTATGGCAACGAGTCGGAGGTCTCGGCGGCCGTGACGTTCCTGCTGACGCCGGGTGCGGCGTTCATCTCGGGCTCGTGTATCCGCGTCGACGGCGCGGTCCCCAACCACCGCCACACCTGGAAGAACGTTCCGACCGATCGCTCCGTGCCGTTCGACGGCTTTCACCTGGCCACGTTGCCGGAGTGCCTACGATGAGCGCGATGCATCCCCTCGACGACTACCTGCGCCCGGGCGTCTCGATCGACGCTGGCCACCCTGCGGTGGTGGCGCTCGCCCGCGAGCACACGGCGGGCATCGACGACCCGCGAGAGCGGGCGGTAGCGCTCTACTACGCGGTGCGCGACCGGTTCCTCTACGACCCCTATGCGCTTGAGATGTCCCCCGCGGGGTTCCGCGCGAGCACGGTGATCGCGCGGGGCGGAGGCTTCTGCGTGCCGAAGGCGGCGCTCCTGGCCGCGGTGGCTCGCGCTGCCGACATCCCGGCGCGCGTCGGATTCGCCGACGTCCGCAACCACCTGACCAGTCCCCGTCTCATGGACCTCATGGGCACGGACGTCTTCGCCTGGCACGGGTACGCAGAGATGTGGATCGACGGGGCCTGGGTCAAGGCCACGCCGGCGTTCAACCTGTCCTTGTGCGAGAAGGTCGGTGTCCGGCCCTTGGAGTTCGACGGTCGCGAGGATTCGCTGTTCCATCCACTCGACCTCGCGGGCAACCGGCACATGGAGTACATGAGCGATCACGGGCCGTTCGACGACGTGCCGGTCGATCGCATCGTCGGCGCCTGGGCGGAGGTCTACCCGCGGATGAGCGAATGGGCCACCGCGATGCCGCAGGGTGGCGGGAAGTTCGCCGATGAGGCTCACACGCCACCGTCGGGCGGTGCCTGATGACCGCGCCGCGGGAGGGCGCAACGTGATCTCCTCGCGCGACCGCGCGATCCTCGATGCTGCGAAGGGGCTGTTCTCCGAGCGGGGCTACGACGCTGTCGGCGTGGACGAGATCGGTGCGGCGGCCGGCATGACCGGCCCGGCGATCTACCGCCACTTCAGCGGCAAGGACGAGATCCTCGCCTCCCTGTTCGACGAGGCGATGGACCGACTGCTCACGCTCACCGGCATTCAGCTCGAAGATCCCGTCGAGGATCTGCGGAATCTCGCTCACGGTCACGCGCAGTTCGCACTCCGCGACCGGGATCTGCTGGCCATCTACGCGCGTGAGGAGCGCGCGCTCACCGACGACCATCGTCGACGGCTTGCGCGACGGCAGCGGGCGTACGTGACCCGCTGGACCGTCACGCTGGCTCAGTGCATGCCTTCCCGCTCCCAGGTGCAGCACGAGGCTGCAGCGTTCGCATTGATCGGCATGCTGTTGTCGACCTCGCACTGGCCACGCGGGTTGATCGCGGCGGATGGTGCCATCGACCTGCTGGTCGATCTGGTGATGCACGCTGCCACCGTGCCATGACCCCGATCGCAGGCAGGGCTGACGAGGACATCATGGTGCGCGAGGCGGCGAGCTGACATGACCAACCCCGACGAGGACGTGCGCGGCGAGATCCTCCGCGGTGTCCCCGCCGACGCCCGGACGACAACGCAGATCGGGCGCTTCGCCGACGCCGCGGAGCGAGTCGCTGGCCGGCCGCTCGCGGACTACCGCGCGCTTTGGGAATGGTCGGTCGAGGATCTCGATGGGTTCTGGCGCCTCGTCAGCGACCACCTCGGCGTCCGCTGGCACGACGAGCCGCGGGCCTACCTGGAGTCGGCCGAGATGCCCGGCACCGTCTGGTGCCCCGGTGGCACGTTGAACTACGCGGAGCACTGCCTCTCACACTCAGGCGATCGGCCGGCGATCATCTCGCTCTCCCAATCGCGCGACGACGTCGTGCTGACCCACGGCGACCTGCTTGAGCAGGTTGAGCGCTGCGCCAAGGGGTTGCGTGCGCTTGGAGTAGGGCGCGGTCGCACCGTCGCCGCCTACATGCCGAACATCGCCGAGACGATCGTCGCGTTCCTGGCAACGGCCTCGCTCGGCGCCACCTGGGCCTCGTGCGCGCCCGAGTTCGGTGCTCGTTCGGTCATCGACCGGCTGACGCAGCTCGCCCCCGACGTGCTGATCGTCATCGACGGCTACCGCTACGGAGCCAAGGCCGTCGACCGCAGCGACGAGGTCCGCGCGATCCGCGAGGCGCTTCCCGACCTGCGGCACACGGTGCTGTTGCCGTACCTCGATGCGGCGACGGCCGCCGCTCGCATCCCGGACGCCGTGGCGTGGTCGACGTTGCTCGCCCGCCACGAGCCGCTGCGGCCGGAGGCCGTGCCCTTCGACCACCCGCTGTACGTGCTCTTCTCGTCCGGGACGACGGGGCTCCCCAAGCCGATCATCCACGGCCACGGCGGCATTACGCTCGAGCACCTGAAGGTCGTCGCGCTGACCCTGGACCTCGAGGCGGACGACGTCTACTTCTGGTTCTCCACCACGGGATGGATGGTGTGGAACCTGCAGGTCTCCGCGCTGCTTCGCGGAGCGACGGTCGTCTGCTTCGACGGGGACCTGTCCCATCCGGACCTGGGAGAGTTGTGGCGAATCGCTGATGAACACGAGGTCACCGTGTTCGGTGCCAGCGCCCCCTTCCTGATCGGCTGCCGCAAGGCCGGACTCGTCCCGAACGAGACGTTCGACCTCTCGCGGATCCACACGGTCCTCTCGAGCGGCTCTCCGCTGCCGGCCGACGGCTACCGGTGGGTCTACGACGCGGTCGGCAGCGACCTGATGCTCAACTCCATCTCCGGCGGCACCGACGTCTGCTCGGCCTTCGTCGGTTGTGGGCCCATGCTTCCCGTACGCGCCGGCGAACTCTCGGGCCCGATGCTCGGGGTCCGCGTGGAAGCGTTCGACCCTGCGGGCGCGTCGCTGGTCGGCCAGCAGGGCGAGCTCGTGCTCACCACACCCATCCCCTCCATGCCCGTCGGTTTCCTCGGCGACGCCGACGGCTCGCGTTATCGGGCCGCGTACTTCGATGTCTACCCCGGCGTCTGGCGTCACGGCGACTGGATCACGGTGCACGAGGACGGGGCCTGCGTCATCTCGGGCCGTTCGGACGCGACCCTCAACCGTGGGGGGGTCCGCCTCGGCACAGCCGAGTTCTACGCCGCGGTGGACGACCTGCCGGAGGTCGCCGACAGCCTCGTCGTTCATCTGGAGGACGGCGAGGGCGGCTCGGGCCGCCTGCTGCTGTTCGTCGTCGCCGCCGACCCGCGCTGCGACGTCGATGCTCTTCGCGCGACGGTCGCCGCCGAACTGCGCGCGCGCCTGTCGCCGCGCCACGTCCCAGACGAGTTCCACCTCGTGCCCGGTGTGCCCAGGACGCTGTCCGGCAAGAAGCTCGAGGTGCCCGTAAAGCGCCTCCTCACCGGCACGCCGATCGGCGAGGCGGCCTCCAAGGGAGCGCTTGCCAATCCCGAGGTCCTCGACGCATACACGCGGTTTGCGAACGACCGTCCATGCGAGCCTCGCTGACGAGGCGACCAGGCAGACGAAGGCATGGACATTGCCATGGTCAAGGTCGAACTCGTCGCAAACCGAGTCGCGGGTTCCGGCCTACGGGGCGAACTCCCGGCCGAAGAGATGGCGCGCCGTGACGAGCTTGGCGATCTGGGCGGTGCCGTCACCGATCTCCAAGCCGATCGCGTCCCGCATGCGTTGGCCCTGCAGCACCTCGTCGCTGTAGCCGGCGTGACCAAACGTCAGAAGCGCCTGGTGGCAGGCCTCGACTGCGAGCTTCGGCGCCCACCACTTGGCCATGTTCCCCTGCATGCCGTGGGGTAGCCCCGCGTCCTTGAGCCACAGCGCCTCGTAACAGAGCAGTCGGGCGGCGTGGATGTGCGTGGCCGCCTCCACCAGAGGAAAGGCCACGCCCTGTTGACGCGAGATCGGCTGCCCGAAGGCCGTCCGCTCCTTTGCATACGCGATCGCGTCGTCGATGGCCGCCTGCGCGGTCCCGAGCACCATCAGTCCGATCAGGGCGCGCGAGTAATCGAAGCCCTGCATCGTGCGGATGAACCCCTCGCCTTCGCTGCCCACGAGTGCCTCGGCGGGAACGGGGTGGTCGTCGAAGGCCAGGGAGGCCCGCCCGATGGCGCGGCTACCGAGGTCTGAGAAGGCGCTGCGCTGCAGGTGGACGTCGTCGAGCTCGAAGTAGAAGGCGCTCACGCCGCGCGCCCCGCCGTCCCCGGTCCGGGCCATGACCAAGGCCGTGGTCGCGTCCATCCCGAGCGAGATCGAGGTCTTCTCCCCGGTGATCCGCCAGCCGCTCCCGTCCGGACGCGCGCGCAGGGCGAGGTTCGCGGCGTCCGAGCCGTGATTGGGTTCGGTGAGGCAGAAGCACGGGAGCTGGCTCCCGTCGGCGATCACCGGCAGCCACTTCTGCCGCTGGCGCTCCTGGGCGGCGCTGTTGATGATCTCACCGACCAGCGAAGCGATGAGTAGGACGTACGCCGCGTTGATGTCCACGCGCGAGACCTCCTCGCTCGCGATGCCCGTAGTGACGGCGTCGGCGCCCTGCCCGCCGTATTCCTCGGGAATCCGCAGGCCGACGATCGCCTGGTCGGTGAGGTCCTTGAGCAACTCCGGGCGAAACTCCGCCGCACGATCGTCGGAGGCGTAGTGCGGGGCGAGCTTCGCCTTGGCGAACGCCGCCACGCTCGCGCGGAAGTCATTCTGCTCGTCGCTGAAACCGAAGTGCATTCCGCCATGCTAACGGGCGTTCCCTGCTGGAGACAGGGCCAGTGTTGTGCGGGCGTTCCGGGCCATCGGTAGGGTGAACGCGCGCTATCCACCGTACCGTGACGTTGGGAGAAGGCAGGCTATGACCGACGTGTCCTACGAGCTGCGCGGCAAGGTCGCATGGCTGACGATCGACCGGCCGCAGGCGCGCAACGCGCTCAACAAGGCGGTGCGCGACGGCCTTCGCAGCGGCTTTGAGCGCTTCGCCGCCGACGACGCTGCCGCCGTCCTCGTCCTCACTGCGACGGGCGACGAGGCGTTCTCCGCCGGGGGCGACCTGAAGGAGATGTCGGACGCCGGGCTGAAGATCCCCCCGAAGGACTTCATCCCGTACCTGGGCCGCAACGTCGCGGTCGACAAACCGGTCATCGCGGCGGTCAACGGCATCGCCTACGGCGGAGGGTTTCTGCTGGCGCAGATGTGCGACCTCTGCATCGCCGCCGACCACGCCCGCTTTGGCATCACCGAGCCGAAGTGGGGCCGTGGCGCCCCCTGGGCGGCACCGCTGCCGTGGCTGATCCCGCCGCGGGTGGCCCTCGAGATCCTGATGACCGCCGAGCCGATCAGCGCCCGACGCGGGTACGAGCTGGGCTTGGTCAACCGCGTCGTGCCGGCCGCCGACCTCGCAGCGGCGGCGACCGCGATGGCGGAAAGGATCGCGGAGATGGCTCCGCTCTCCGTCCGGGCGGGGAAGGCCCTGGTCTACGCGGCGGCGGAGCGCGGCTGGAGCGAGGCGCTCGAGGAGGGCGACCGCATCTACGAATCGGTGTACCTGAGCGAGGACGCGCAGGAGGGGCCGCTGGCCTTCAAGGAGAAGCGGGCGCCGAACTGGAAGGGGCGCTGAGCATGCCGGATGACACCCGGCTGAGGGTGGACATGGTCCGACTGCGCGGCATCATCGAGCGCATCCCGTCGATGCGGGCGATCACGATCGCCGCGCTCGACGGCCACACCCTAGGAGGGGGGATGGAGTTGGCGATGGCCTGCACCTTTCGCGTCGGCGGCCCGAGGGCGAAGCTCGGCGTTCCGGAGGTCAAGCTCGGGCTCCTGCCGGGAGCCGGTGGGACGCAGCGGCTGCCCCGGCTGACGGGACGGGGTACGGCCCTGGATCTGCTGTTGACCGGTCGTTCCGCCGGGGCCGAGGAGGCCCTGCGGATCGGGCTGCTGGACCGTCTGGATCCCGACGGCGGTGAGGCCGGCGCCGAGAAGTTGGCCGAGGTGCTTCTCCAGATGCCCATCTCGGCGCTGACGGCCATCGTCCGCTGTGTCGATGCTGCGCGTGATCTCGAGTTCGAGGACGGGCTGCGGGTCGAGGGCGAGGAGGTCGCCACGCTCTTCGCCGGCCCCGACGCCCGTGAGGGCCTTGCGGCGTTCCTCGAGAAACGCCGCCCCGACTTCGGAACCGGCTCGCCATGAGCGCCGGTGGCGGCGCGCGAGACCTGGGTCTGGTTGTGTGGCCCGCCGGTTCGCTCGCAACGGCATGATGCTGGCGCGCTCCTGTTCGGCGCTTACCGCCCCGCGGATCCGTGGACGGGGACGGACGGTATTCACCTTCGACGGTGGGCCCCCCCGTGGGATTCCTCCAGGGAGGAACCAACCGGATATCAGCAGTCGGTCCTGATCACGCCGCGCGCGGCCCAGGCCTCCGTCTCCGCCGGCGATGTCGACAGCCACTCAGCAAGGACCTCGGTCGAGTGCTCACCGTGCCGCGGGCACGGGCGACCGGCAATCGCGCGGGCACCGTCGAGACGCACGGGGCCAGCCGCCATCTGCACGATCTCGGGGCCGATTCGCGCCTCGTCGTAGA
>JBFIDS010000006.1:0-21316 GCA_041603715.1 Paraconexibacter sp.
ACGACGACGTCGAGGTTGCCGTCGAGCACCGCGCGCAGTTCGTGCTCGGGCATCTCCCACAGCGGTCCCCCACCGGCCACGACCCCGGCCGTGACGATCACGGCGTCGACGCCACCGTGCTCGTCCTCGGCACCGGCGACGACCGCGGCGAGGGCCGCCGTGTCCGTCGCGTCGGCGATCTCGCCGCGGACGCACGCCGGGTCCGTTGCGGCCGCACGGGCCCGCTCGACGGCCTCGGCGAGGTCGGCGGCGCTCGCCATCGGGTACGGCAGGCGCGGGTCGTCGCCACCCCGGTCGGCGAGGACCACGGCGTCGCCGGCCGCGGCGAGGCGCACGGCAGTCGCCGCGCCGATGCCCCGCCCGGCCCCGAGGACGATGCTCACGCGCCGGCTCATGCGGTCGGCTCCGTCCGCGCCGCGGGCAGCCAGCCGTCGAGGAGGCCGACGAGCGCGTCGAGCGCCTCTCCGACGAGGCGCTCGCCGTCCGCCGCGTCCGCGCTCGTCGCGTCGCCGAGCACTCCGCTGGGGCTCACCTCCGCGACCCCACCGGCTCGCATCCTCGGCAGGAGATGCTCGACGGGCTCCGTGGTCCCGCGGACCGCGCGATCACCGTCGACACGTTCGGGCGCGCCCGCGAGCATCACAGAGGTCTCGACGTGGCCGGCGTGCGCATCGCCGTCCCACGCCGGGGCCCAGGCGCGAACGTCCCGCCCCTCACCGCGCAGGCGCGTGACCGCGCCGCGCAGCGCCTCGGCGTTGCCTCCGTGCGCGCACAGCAGGAGGACCCGCCCCCACGTGCACGTGGCCGAGCGGCACAGCTCGACGAGGACGTGCTCCGTCGCCTCCGCCCCGATCGACAGCGTGCCGGGAAAGGCCTGGTGCTCGCCGCTGGCGCCGTAGGGCAGCGTCGGGGCGACCACGACGTCGTCGCGCTCGTCGGCGAGACGGCCGGCGAGGAGCGCGGCGATGTCACTGTCGGTCGTGAGCGGGAGGTGCGGACCGTGCTGCTCGGTCGCACCGAGGGGCACGACGAGGACCCGGTCGGCGAGGGCCGCGGCGTCGGGCGAGGTCGTCGAGGACAGCGAGCGCACGGTCCCGATCAATTGAACATCGGGTGTCAAATACCGCGCCCGAGCGTCTTGAGCTCCGCCGGGTCGAACCCCGCGGCGAGCATCCGGTAGCTGCGGTCGAGCAGCCGCACGAGGTCCTTGTCGGGGTTGCGGACCCAGTGGGTGAACGCCGCCGTCGAAGCCGACAGCGCTGCGTACCCCACCGCCTGCGGGATGAAGTCGTCCTCCGCGCGCCGGGTGCGCGACGCGACGAACCGCGCGACGACGCCGCGCCACTCCGCGTAGCGCAGCATCGAGTGCGCCTGCAGCGCGGGAACGGTCGTGATGAGCGTCATCCGGATCCGGAGCTCGGGAAGGGCCTCGACCGGATAGACGTTGGAGGCGACGACGGCCTCGCGCAGCGCGTCCAGGAGCGGGGCTCGAGGGTCGGTGGCGTCGAAGGCGCCCCGCAGCCGGTCGAGCACCCACCCGAAGTCACCCCACACGAGGTCGTTCTTGGAGTCGAAGTAGCGGAACAGCGTGCGTCGGCCGATCCCGAGCGCACCGGCGATGTCGTCCATCGTCGTGGCGTCGAACCCGCGCGTGGCGAAGAGGCCGAGAGCGACGCGCGCGACTTCCTCGTGCGAGGTCGAGGGCGGGCGACCGCGGGCTACCGGCTTGATTTCTGACACTGGATGCGCTTATTCTGGTCGGACACGTCGCTCCGACTATCCCAGAGGAGAACCACCATGGTCGAGACCACCGCGCCCGAGGCCGTCGCCCCGCCCGAGCCCGAGAGCGTTTCCCCCCCGCCCACCGAGGAGCCTCTCATCGAGGAGGACCTGCTCGTGGAGGACGTGTCGATCGACGGCATGTGCGGCGTGTACTAGCGCCATGTCCGCCACCTTCGACGCCGAGCGCTCCTGGGGCCTCGACGAGCGGGTCGCCCTGCGGCCCGAGTCCTTCGGCGCCCTCGCCTACCACTTCGGCACGCGCCGGCTGTCGTTCCTCAAGCACCCGACGCTCGTGCGTGTCGTCGAGTCCCTCGACGCGCACGCGACTGCCGCCGAGGCCCTCGACGCGGCCGGGGTCGGCGACCCGCAGCGGCCCGCCATGACGAAGGCGCTCGGCACGCTCGCGGCGACCGGCATGATCGTCGAGCGGTCATGAAGCTCGTCGACCGCTTCGCGGAGGGCCTCGACGCCCCGATCTGCCTCACGTGGGAGCTCACCTACGCGTGCAATCTCGCCTGCGTGCACTGCCTGTCGAGCTCCGGCCGCCGCGATCCGCGCGAGCTCAGCACCGCCGAGGCGAAAGCCGTCATCGACGAGCTCGAGGCGATGCAGGTCTTCTACGTGAACATCGGTGGCGGCGAGCCCACCGTCCGCAAGGACTTCTGGGAGCTCGTCGAGTACGCGACCGCGCACCGGGTCGGGGTGAAGTTCTCGACGAACGGGAGCCGCATCACGCCGCAGCGCGCGGCCTGGCTCGCGGCGAGCGACTACGTCGACGTCCAGATCTCGCTCGACGGCGCGACCCCCGAGGTCAACGACGCCGTCCGCGGGGAGGGCTCCTTCGCGACGGCGATGACCGCGCTGGGCCACCTCCACGACGCGGGGATGCGCGACACGAAGATCTCCGTCGTCGCGACGCGCCAGAACGTCGGCCAGCTCGATGCGTTCGCCGAGATCGCCGCCCGGTTCTCGGCGCAGCTGCGCATCACGCGCCTGCGGCCGTCCGGCCGGGGTGCCGACGTGTGGGACGACCTGCACCCCACGGCCCGCCAGCAGCGCGAGCTCTACGACTGGCTCGCCGCCCGCGGCGACGACGTCCTCACCGGGGACTCGTTCTTCCACCTCGCCCCGTTCGGCGAAGCGCTCCCGGGGCTCAACCTCTGCGGGGCGGGACGCGTGGTCTGCCTCATCGACCCGGTGGGCGACGTCTACGCGTGCCCCTTCGCGATCCACGACGAGTTCCTCGCCGGCAACATCCGCGAGCCGCGCGGGTTCGCCGGCGTGTGGCGCTCGAGCGAGCTGTTCGCCGAGCTGCGCCGGCCCCAGAGCGGCGGGGCGTGCGGATCCTGCTCGTTCTACGACTCGTGTCGCGGGGGCTGCATGGCGGCGAAGTTCTTCACCGGCCTGCCGCTCGACGGGCCCGACCCGGAGTGCGTGCTCGGCCACGGCGAGGCGGCGCTCGCCGCGCGCGAGGGCGAGCTGCCGCGCCCGAGCGTCGACCACTCCAAGCACACGGCCACCCCCCGCCCCTGCAACGACGACCCCGTCGCCGAGCTCGTCGCGCTCGCCGCCCGCGCCGAGGCGTAGGGATGGCGAGCACGAAGGAGTGGTTCGAGTCCGTCGCCGAGGCAGAGCGGCGCGCGAAGCGGCGGCTGCCGAAGTCGGTCCACGGCGCGCTCGTCGCGGGCGCCGAGCGCGGCGTCACCGTGAGCGACAACCTCGCGGCGTTCGCGGAGCTGGGCTTCTTCCCGCGCGTCGCGACGGGCCTGCCGCAGAGTCGCGAGCTCGCGACGACGGTCCTCGGCCAGGAACTTGCGTTCCCCGTGCTCATCTCCCCCACCGGCGTGCAGGCCGTCCACCCGGAGGGCGAGGTCGCCGTCGCCCGCGCGGCGGCGAACGCCGGGACCGCGATGGGGCTCTCGTCGTTCGCGAGCAAGGCGCTCACCGACGTCGTCGCCGCGAACGAGAAGACGTTCTTCCAGGTCTACTGGATGGGCGGGCGCGAGCGTGTCGCGCAGATCCTCGAGCAGGCACGCGCCGACGGCGCCAAGGGGATCATCCTCACGCTCGACTGGACGTTCGCCCACCGCCGCGACTGGGGCAGCCCGGCGATCCCGGAGAAGCTCGACCTCAAGACGATGCTCAAGCTCGCCCCGCAGGTCATCACGAAGCCGCGCTGGCTGCTCGACTTCGCCCGCGCGGGCGGCCCGCCCGGCCTGGGCGCGCCGAACATGGCGGCGCCCGGGCAGCCCACCCCCGGGTTCTTCGACGTCTACGTCGAGTGGATGATGACCCCGCTGCCGAGCTGGGACGACATCGCGTGGCTGCGCGCGCAATGGGACGGACCGTTCCTCGTGAAGGGCATCACCCACCCGCAGGACGCGATCCGCGCCGCCGACGCGGGCGCCGACGCGATCTCGGTCTCCAACCACGGCGGCAACAACCTCGACGGCACGCCCGCGTCGATCCGCGCGCTGCCGGGTGTCGTCGAGGCGGTCGGGGACCGCGTCGAGATCGTCCTCGACGGCGGGATCCGCCGGGGCTCCGATGTCGTGAAGGCTCTCGCGCTCGGCGCGCGCGCCGTGATGATCGGCCGCGCCGCGCTCTGGGGTCTCGCGGCCGGCGGGGAGACGGGCGTCGCGAACGTGCTCGAGGTCCTCCACGCCGGCATCGACGAGACCCTCGTCGGGCTCGGCCGCGAGTCGGTCGCCGACCTCAGCCCGGACGACCTCCTCGTGCCGGAGGGCTTCGTCCGCCGCCCGGCCGGTCACCTCACCGCCTGACCCGGGCATCGGCTTCGCGGCCCGATGTGGTTCCGGGGGCCCGAGAACCCGGTGAATCCGCATTCACCGTGCGGGGTGGACGGGCGGACGCGGGCGTGCGTCAGGTGGCCGTCCGCGCCGCCGCGACCGCGGCCTGCCCGAAGCTCACCCCGCCGTCATTGGGCGGCAGGCGCTCGGGCAGGAGCGGGCGCAGCCCCGTCGCCCGCAGCTCCCGCGCCGTGAGGTCGGCGAGGAGGCGGTTCTGGAACACGCCGCCGCTGAGCACGACGCGGTCGAGGCCCGCCGCGGAGGCCGCTGCCGCGCACGCGACCGCCGTCCCGCGCGCCACCCCGGCGTGGAACCGCGCGCTCACGACGGCCGGGTCCACCCGGGCGCGCAGGTCCGCGAGGACGTCGGCGATCGTCGCGCACGCGTCGAGCGCGCCGTCGCGGGCGCGGGGCAGCGAGTAGGCGCCATGGTCCCCCGCCGCCGCGATCCCCTCGAGCTCGGCCGCCGCCTGTCCTTCGTACGTCGCGACCGCCCGGACGCCACAGAGCGCGGCGACGGCGTCGAAGAGACGGCCCATGCTCGTCGTCGGCGGCGCGGCGAAGCCGCTGCGAGCGAGCCTCGCGACGTTCTCCCACTGCGTCGGTTCGACCGCGTCGCGCAGCGCCCGCGGGATCCCGACCTCGGCGCCGGGGGCGAGGCCGGCGATGAGCCACGCGCACGCCATCCGCCACGGCTCGCGGGCCGCGCGGTCACCTCCGGGCAGCGCCACCGGCCGCAGCGACCCGACGCGCGTGAAGGAGCGCAGGTCGCCGACGAGGATCTCCCCGCCCCATGCCGTCCCGTCCGGTCCGAAGCCGGTGCCGTCGTAGATCGCGCCGACCGCGGGGCCGGTCTCGCCGTGCTCGGCGAGGCACGCCGCGAGGTGGGCGTGGTGGTGCTGGACACCGACGAGCACGAGGCCGTCGCCCTCACGCTGCCGGGCGACCGTCGTCGAGAGGAGGTCGGGGTGCAGGTCGTGGGCGACGATCTCGGGGCGGACCGCGAAGAGCCGCTCGAAGTGCGCGATCCCGCTCGTGAACGACGCGAGCGTCTCGGCGTTGCGCAGGTCCCCGATGTGGTGGCCCACCCAGGCGCGCGACCCGCGGGCGAGCGTGAAGGTGCTCTTCAGCTCCGCGCCGACGGCGAGCACGTCGCGGGCCGCCGCGATCGGGAGCGCGACGCTCTCGGGCACGTATCCGCGCGCGCGGCGCAGCATGAGCGGCGCTCCCTCGCGTGCGCGCAGGACCGAGTCGTCGGTGCGGACGTGGATCGGGCGGTCGTGGAGGAGGATCGCGTCGGCGATGTCGGCGAGGCGCGCGCGTGCGTCGTCGTCCTCGTGGGCGATCGGCTCGTCGCTGCGGTTCCCGCTCGTCATCACGAGAGGCGTGCCGACGTCGTCGAGGAGCAGGTGGTGCAGCGGCGTCGACGGGAGCATGACCCCGAGGTCGGGGGCTCGGGGGGCGACCGCCGCGGAGATGGGGGCGGCGGTCGCCCGCGGCGCGAGGACGATCGGCCGGGCGACTCCGACGAGGAGCGCCTCCTGCGCCGGTCCGAGCGCGACGAGCGCGCGGGCCGCGTCGACGTCGGCGACCATGAGCGCGAACGGCCGGTCCTCGCGGTGCTTGCGCGCGCGCAGCGCGCCGACCGCGGCGTCGTCGTCGGCCCGGCAGGCGAGGTGGTAGCCGCCGGCCCCCTTCACCGCGACGATCCGCCCGCCGGCGAGGAGCGCGGCGGCGCCCGCGACGACGTCCCGCGCCCCGGCGAGCGCGCGTCTGACCTCCTCGCGAACCGCCCGATCGGCGCCGTCGGCCGCCACGAGACTCACGCGCGGCCCGCAGGCCGGGCAGGCGTTCGGCTGCGCGTGGAAGCGCCGGTCCCGCGGATCGTCGTACTCGGCGCGACAGGCGTCGCACATCGTGAAGGTCGCCATCGTCGTGAGCGGCCGGTCGTAGGGGACGCCGCGCACGATCGTGAACCGCGGGCCGCAGTTCGTGCAGTTGACGAACGGGTGGCGGTACCGGCGGTCCGTGGGAGCGCGCAGTTCGGTGAGGCAGTCGGCGCAGGGCGCGGTGTCCGGGCTCACGAGGGCGTCGGGCCCACCCGCGTCGTCGCTGGCCACGATGGAGAAGCCGCGGCCTGCCGTCGCCGCGAGGTCGCGCACGGCGACGGCCTCCACGCGCGCGAGCACGGGCGCCCGCGCGGGGATCGCCGCAACGAACGCGTCGACCGCGGCGGCGGGGCCCTCGACCTCGATGAGGACGCCCGCGCTGTCGTTGAGCACGAACCCCGCGAGCCCGTACTCCTCGGCGAGGCGGAACACGAACGGCCGGAAGCCGACTCCCTGGACGACGCCGTCCACCCGCACCTCGACCCGTCGCGGAGGCGACGGCGAGCCCGCGGCGTCCGGCTCGCCCGGCACCACGTGGGCGCCGCTCATCGCGGCGGGTCCTCGACGAGCTCGCGGAGCAGGTGCCACGCGGTCGCCGGCGCCGCCTGGATGCGCGGGATGTGCTCGGACGGCGTGACGACGGCGTGGTCGGCGAGACCGTCGGCGGCGATGCGCCCGCCGTCGTAGCCGACGAGCGCGACGGTGACGAGACCGAGGCGCCGCGCGTGGTCGAGGGCGGCGAGGACGTTCTCGGAGCCGCCGCTCGTGGAGATCGCGAGCAGCGCGTCGCCCGGACGGCCGTAGGCGATCACCTGGCGCTGGAACATCGGCGCGACCCCGACGTCGTTGGCGAGCGCTGTGAGGACCGCGGGCTGCGCGGTGAGGTCGATCGCCGGGCGCGGCACGAGCTCCGCCTGCCCCCCGGTGCGCGCGGGCGGGTCCAGGAGGTCCGCGACGGCATCCATCGCGTCGGTCGCCGACCCGCCGTTGCCGAGCACGAGCAGCCGTCCACCCGCGTCGAAGCACGCGCGCATCGCGATCGCCGCACCCGCGATCGCGTCCCGCCCACCGGTGACGGTCGCGACACGCAGCGCGTCGGCCTCGCGCGCCTTCGCCACGACAGTCGCGGCGACGTCCCGCAGGACGCCGTCGAGGTCGGTCTCGCGCTCGCCGAGGAACGGGTAGAGGAAGCTCGACGCACCCGAGCCCCGCGCCGAGCCGCGCGTGCGGCCCTCGAGCAGGCCGCGGTGCTCGAAGAAGACGTGGACGAGCTCCCAGAGCACGTGGTAGGCCGTCTCGGCGATCTCCTGCGCGACGAACGGGTCGTCACCGTCGACGGCGATCTCGTGCTCGGCGCCGAGGGCGGCGAACGCGACCGTGAGGGCCCCGGCCCGGCGCGCGTCCCCGACCGCGCGGCGCACCTCCTCCCCGTCCCCGAACGCGAGCACGATGTCGTCGCCCTCGACGAGCAGGCCGACGTCCCGGGGCCGTACGCCGAGGGCGGGCAGCGCGCGCTTGCCGACGATCACCGGATGGACGAACTCGACGACGACGTGCGCGACGTCGGAGAGCGCGACGTCGCCCGTGCCGACCGCGACGAGCCGCCCGCCGCGCGCGAACCGCTCGGCCATCGCGTGGCAGAGCCGCGCGATCTCGTCGGCCTGCGGCGGGAAGCAGCGCTCGGCGGCGTCGGTCCGCGCCCCGAGGAACGCATCGAGGGCGACGGGCGCGCGCACGTGGACCTCAGGCCGGCGCGGCCGCGCGCTCCGGCAGGCGGGCGAGCCAGTCGCGGACGTCGTCGACGCCCTCCCCGGTACGCGCGCTCACCGTCATCACCGGCACGCCGGGATGCACGGCGTCGACGTGGGCGCGGAACCGCTCGACGCTGAAGTCGACGTGCGGCAGGAGGTCGACCTTGTTGAGGATCACGAGCTCGCAGGCCCGGAACATGAGCGGGTACTTCAGCGGCTTGTCGTCGCCCTCGGCGACCGAGGCGACCATGATCCGCGCGTCCTCGCCGATGCGGAACTCCGCCGGGCAGACGAGGTTGCCGACGTTCTCCACGATGAGCAGGTCGATCTCGTGGAGG
This sequence comes from Paraconexibacter sp., assembly GCA_041603715.1. Taxonomy (GTDB): domain Bacteria; phylum Actinomycetota; class Thermoleophilia; order Solirubrobacterales; family Solirubrobacteraceae; genus Paraconexibacter. The sequence continues at coordinate 8,570 of JBFIDS010000006.1, forward strand.
GGCAGCGACGGGATCGCGGAGCGCACCATGTTCGCGTCGAGATGGCACTCGCCCCCGAACCCGCCGTCGGTGTTGAGCTGGACGACCGGGACGTGGAGGTGCGCGAGGCGGTCGGCATCGAGGCTGCCCTGGACGTCGCCCTCCAGGACTCCGGCGCGAACGTCCCCGAGCCCGGGGGCGGCGAGCGTCTTCTCGAGCAGCGACGTCTTCCCCGATCCCGGGGCGCTCATGAGGTTGACGACCGTCACCCCGTGGCGGTCGAAGTCGTCCCGGTTGGCCCGGGCGATCGTGTTGTTCGCGTCCAGGGCGTCCTCGACGACCCGGACCTTCACGCGGTGCATGCGGGTTCCTCCTGCTCGACTTCGATCGACTCGACCTCCAGCTCCTCGCCGCGCAGGACCGCGACGTCGGCCGCAAGGCACTCCGGGCAGCGGAAGGCCGGCGTCTCGACCTCCCACTCGTGCGCGCACTCCGCGCAGCGCAGCCGCGCGGGCACGACCTCGACGACGAGCCGGGCCCCCTCGACGACCGTCTCCCGCGTGACGATGCCGAACGCGAAGTGCAGCGAGTCGACGACGACCTGGCGCAGGTGCCCGACGCGGACGTCGACCTGCAGCACGCGGCGTCCGGCCGCGTGGCGCTCGGCGGTCGCGGCGATCGCGCTCGCGATGCTCATCTCGTGCACGGCGATCTCCTCACGCAGGCGGCCCGTCGGTGGCGGGGACCGCGGCGGTCCGCAGCTCCTCGATCGTCTCCATGACGAGGTCCAGGGCGCCGGCGACCGCGGACTCGACGGCGGGCGTGAGCCCGTAGCCGACGTCCTCGACCTCCCCCGGCTCGCAAGCGACGACGACGACGCGGCCGGGCCAGCCGCCGGTCGCGCTCACGAACCGCAGGACGGTCATCGGGTCCATGTGGTGCGGGTCGATCATCTCCCCGTCCTCGATCGACACCGCGAACTCGTCGCGCTCGGGCTCGAGGACGTAGAGCGTCCCGGGCTCGCCGCCTTGACGGCTGGCGTCGATGAGGACGAGGGCGTCGTAGCCGCGCATCACCTCGTAGGCGAGGTCGAGCCCGCTCGTGCCGAAGTCGAGCACGGTGACCCCCGACGGCACGCCGCGCGCCTCGAGGCGACGGGCGACCTCGGCACCGAAGGCGTCGTCCTGGAGCCAGGCGTTGCCGACGCCGGCGACGAGGATCTGCCGCTCCGGCACCCCCCGGGACTCGTCGAGCGTCGCGCCCGCGAACATCTCCTCGTGGTTCATCCCGTCGCCTCAACCTCGGTCGGCTTGAAGTACAGATAGCGGCCGATGTCGCGCATGAGGACCTGGCCGGGGTCGTCGTCGACGGTGACGCAGAGGTGCACGATGTCGGAGTAGTCGACGTAGATCCGCTCGATTGTCGCGGTCCGCCCCTCGAGCAGGTGGTCCTGCGCGCTGCGGCCCGCGCCCGGCTTCAGCCGCACGTGGTCCCCGAGGCGGTACATCACGCCCTCGACGACGATCTCCCGCTCGCCGCGCAGCTCCTCGCCGTGAGTCGGCACGTCGCTCATCGTCACCCGGCCGCGCAGCTGGGCGAACTCCTCCGGCGTCGTCCCCGCAGCGCGGCGGACCATCTCGCGGATCGCCGGGTCCTGCTTCGCGATCTCGTCGACCTCGCCGTCGGAGAGCGCGAGGACGTGCAGGAGCAGCGCCTCCTCGATCTCGGTGCCGTCGAACAGGTCGCCCTTGCTCTCCGGCGCGATCTGCGGAGGGTCGGGCAGCATGATCGTCGCGCCGAGCACGACATCGTCCAGCGGCGTCCCGAGGACGGGGAACGAGTTGACGCTCGCGCACGCCATGTTCGCCGTCGCCGCGTGCTCGGGCGGGGCGATCGGCGAGATGAAGCGCACGTGGCCGGCGGGCTCGGACGCGGCGGTGAGGACGATGTGGGTGGAGAGGAGGCTCGACCGCAGCGCGGCCTTGCGGTCGAGCCCCTCGGGCACCTCGGTCTCGTTGTGGACGCTCGCGGTCACGCGGTGCAGGCCCGAGTGGAACGACTGCGAGGCGACACGGACGTGCCCGCGGACCGCCTCGTGGGCGAACGGGACGACGAGCGGAGCGGCCTCGAGGTCCGCGAGCGGGGTCACCGGGACGTCGATGCGCCGCTCGACCCCCTCGTGCCGCTCGCCCGCCGGCTCGAGGAAGAGGACGCTCGCCGCGACCGCGGGCGTCGCGGCGGTGCCGTCGGCCTCGGCGACGACCTGGACGCGCGCGAGGTCGAACGTCGACGGGCTCTCCGCGGCGTAGGCCGGTGGGTAGACGATTCCGAAAGGCGTGGGTGTCGCGTTCTTCGTCGCGCCCGGCGTGTACGGGTAGAGCGCGTAGCCCTCGTAGAGCAGCGTGCGGACGAGCTCGTCGAGCTGGGCGCGGTCCTGCGGTGTCGTCGTCACGTCGGTCATGCCGTCCCCTCCCCGTCGCGCCCGTCCGCGGGCCCCGCGTCCGCGAGGAGCGCGGCGACGGTCCCGTCGAGGCTCACGTCGCCCCGGGCGGCCTTGCGCGCGAGCAGCGCGTCGAGGGTCTCGCCGGACAGGTGGATCCACGTCCCGCCCGGGTACTGGGCCTCGACCGCGCTCCTCCACGCCGAGACCGGCATCCGCCATGTCGCGTGACACGCCCACGGGACCGGCCGGACCTGCAGACGGTCGGCCTCGCCGCGGTAGAGGACCATCCCGCTGAAGTGGAACGTGAGCGGCACCTCACCGTCGGGCAGCGAGTAGAAGTACCGCGTCGCGGCGACCTCCATGTCATAGGTGCACGGCACCTCGACGGCGAACGACGTCGCGCCCGTGAAGCCGGGGACGAGCGCCTCGATCCGCGCCCACTGGAAGCTGTGGGTCGTCGCCGCCCACCGGTCGGGAGCGCCGAACAGCTCGACGAGCCGCGCGCGCGTCTCGTCGTCGTAGAGACGCTTGGCGGGGTCGATCTGGATCTGCGTCGACAGCGCGATCGCGTAGGCCTCGTGGCCCGCGGGGTCGTCGACGTGGAGGTGGAAGCGGACCGTGGGCGTCGCCGCGTAGGGCACGGGCTCCACGTCGAGGACGGTGAAGACGGGGTCCCCGGAGGGCGTGTCGGGCGCACCGCCGCCGCCGCCGACCGTGACGACGTGGGCGGCCATCAGCCGACCGCCGCGCGGGCGCGCTGGGCGTCGAAGAACTCGCCGACGGCGTCCTGCACCGCGCGCCCGCCCGAGATGCCCTCCCACGACTCCTTGATCCGGCCGACGAGGGCGTAGGCCTGGTCGATCGGCGCGATGACGTACTGCGCCGGGTCGGCGAGGCGGTTGACGAGAAGCGCCTCGGCGTCGGGTTCGAGACGGTCGAGGACGGGGTTGCTCGCCGCGAGGCGAGCCCAGGCGCCGAGGTCGAGCTCGGACTCCGTGGCCCCCGCGGGGCTCGGGTAGAGCGCGACGACGCTGCCGGTGACCCCGCTGCGCATCATGAACGCGAGCCCGATCGGGAGCGCGAACTCCGCCCAGACGTCCTCGGGCATGACGAAGTCGTCGAGCCAGAGCGTGCGAGCGCCGGTCGGCCGGTACTCCGGGTCGCCCGAGCGCATCGACCAGCACGTCTCGCACACGCAGAGGATCCGGCGCTCGTCGAGGTGGAGGAGGTGGCGGTGGTCGTCCGAGAGCCCCGACGGGCACAGCTCGCAGCTCCCGGTCCTCGCGTCGCCATGACCGGAGCCCGCGCCGCGCGGGGTCTCGACCGCGACGCGCACCCCCTCGGCGCCGCGCAGCAGCGGCACGGGCTCGAGCTGGAGGCCCGGCTCGGAGGTGCAGCGCCCGGCGCGAGGGAGGTCGTAGGCGCGTCCGCACCCCGCGCAGGTGAGCTTGCCGCCGAGGAGGACCCCGCCCGAGAGCGGCGCCGGGCAGCCGGCGCAGTGGTCGCGGTAGGCGAGCAGCGTCCCCGCGACGTTCGCGACGACGAGGCTCTGCGAGGCGGTCACCATGTGCCCGCGTTCGATCCCGTCGGCGCCCTCGAGCGGGACCCACGTGCGCTCCCGGGCCTCGGGCGCGCCCGGGGTGACGTGGATCGGCTCGGTGACGCCCTCGACCTCGAGGCCGAGGAGATCCGGCGCGTGATCCTGCAGCGCCTCCTCGATCGCGAGCTCGAGCGTCGCGGCCGACGCGGAACAGCCGTCGCAGCTTCCGAGCAATCGGAGCCGGACGACGCCGTCCGTGACACCGAGGAGCTCGACGTCCCCCTCGTGGGACTCGAGGTAGGGCCGGACCTCGTCGAGAGCCGCCACCACGCGCTCCTCGAGCGGGACGGGGTAGAGGCCGTGCATCAGCATGAGGCTCGCGACCACCCCGTCACGGGCCAGCCGGTCGCGGAGCTCCGCCGTCGCCTCGCCACCCTCGGCGAGGCCGGCGAAGATCCGCTCGAGCCCGGCTCCGTACATCTGGACGATCGCCGCGGCGAGATCGTCGCCGAGCTCGCGCGCCTCGGGGTCCGCGAGGGCCTCGAGGCGCGCGGTGAGCTCCTGGACGCGGCCGACGAGCTCCTGCTCCGCGGTGGTGCTCGTCGCGAGATCGGCCATGGTGAGCGCCTACGCCATCCCGGTCGGCGTGTGAACGACCTTCCGGACCCGGCCCTTGCCGTACATGTGCACGCCGCACGGCAGGCACGGGTCGAACGAGTGGACCGCCCGCATGATGTCGATGCCCTTGAAGTCGTCGGGCCCGTTCTCCTCGAAGATCGGCGTGTTCTGCACCGCATCCTCGTAGGGTCCCGGCGTCCCGTGGCCGTCACGCGGGTTCGCGTTCCACGGGGTCGGCGGGTACGGCTGGTAGTTCGCGATCTTGCCCTCCTTGATCACCATGTGGTGGGAGAGGACGCCGCGGGCCGCCTCGTGGAAGCCGACGCTCACGGCCTCCTCCGGCACCGTGAAGTCGTTCCAGCTCTTCGTCCGCCCGGCCCGGACCTCGACGAACGCCTTCTCGAGGTTGTAGAGCCCGACGAGCGCCGAGTAGGCCTGGTGGTAGGTCCGCGCCCGCTGGCGCTCGATCGCGTTCGACCACTGCGGGATCTTCCACTCGAGCTCCATCTCCGGCATGAAGCCCGTCTTCGGGAGGACCATCTGGATCGAGTGCCCCGTCGCCTTGAGGTAGCCGAGGTCGACGAGGCCCGCCTTCGCGGTCACCCACTGGCGGGCGAACGGCCCGCCGCCGGTGTCGTTGGCGACCATCCGGTCGTTCTTCGCGTCGTACATGCGGGGCGAGGCGACCCACGAGTACTTGTCGGCGAAGTCACGCGCCTGTGGCTTGGGCAGCGTCTGCTTGTTCCACGGGTGCCGCGGGTCGACCGGGTTGCCGAGCGGGTCCTTCGTCACGAACGGGGTCGTCGTGCCCGCCCAGTCGTCGAAGTACGACGAGCCGAGCATGATCCGGATCGCGAGGTTGATCTCGACGAGGTCCGTCGTGATCAGCTCGCCCTTGAAGACGAGGCCTGGCGTGACGAACCGGTGCCGCCCCCAGTCGGTCATGTTCTTGTAGGAGTAGTCGACGTGGTCCGGGTCGTCGAACGCGCCCCAGCACACGAGGTCGGTCTCGCGGAAACCGACCTGCTCGTACCCCGGCATCGCCTCGTAGAAGAAGTCGTAGAGGTCGTCGTGCATCGGGACCGTGCGCTTGCAGTAGTCGATGTACCGCATGAGCCGCACGTAGTAGTCGGTGAGGGTCTGGTGCGTGATGTCCGCGCTGCACCCGCCGGGGAGGATCGTCGACGGGTGCGTGTGGCGGCCTCCGAACAGGCAGTACATCTCGCGGGTGTACCGGGCGACCTGGAGGGTCTCCAGGTAGAACTCTCCGGTGAACGCGTTGAGCGCCCGCATGATGTCGGCGATCGTCTTGTAGCCGTGGATGTCGGAGTGGGGCGCCGGCGTGTTCTCGGCCTTCGCGAGGACCGACGGGTTCGTCTCCTTCACCATCTGCTCGGAGTAGTCGACGTTCGCCATGCAGTCGTTGTAGATCGCGTGGTCGAACATGAAGTCGGCGGACTCCGCGAGGTTGAACGCGTAGTCGCCGAGCTTCGGCGGCTTGACGCCGTAGGCCATGTTCTGGTTCAGGCACGAGCAGGTGCAGTGGTTGTCACCGCAGATGCCGCAGATGCGACTCGTGATGAAGTGCGCGTCCCGCGGGTCGATCCCCTTCATGAAGATGTCGAACCCGCGGAAGATCATCGACGTGCTGTAGCACTTGTTGACCTTCTGGTTGTCGAAGTCGATCTCGGTGTGAATCCCCAGCGACCCGACGATCCGGGTGATGGGGTCCCACGACATCTGCTTGACGCCGATCTTCTGCCCGACCGGCTGTGTCTCGGTGGTGCTCATGGTTCGCTCCTCACCAGTTCTTCTGGTAGCCGGTCGTGAGCTCGGGACGGTTGTGCCGCCACTCCGGCTCCTTGTCGTAGTTGTTCTTCATCGACTGCTTGCGGCCCCAGCGCAGGAGCGGCCCGTAGGTGAACTTCGCCAGCGTCGACGACGCCTTCGCCGCCTTCGTCTCGTCCATGAACGGCATGTACTTGTCGGGGAAGCCCGGCATCGTGCAGGCCATGCAGATGCCACCGACGTTCGGGCAGCCGCCGATCCCGCTCTGCCAGCCTCGCAGCGGGACGTTGCACTTCACGACCGGCCCCTTGCAGCCGAGCTTCACCAGACAGCGGTGGTCGGAGCCGTACTCGGTCGCGAAGTTGCCCTGCTCGTAGAACGCGGCGCGGTTGCAGCTCTCGTGCGCCGTGCGGCCGAACAGCGACGTCGGCCGGCCGGCCTCGTCCAGCTCGGGCACCGGCGCCATCCCCGCGAGCGCGAAGACGAGGTGCATGAGCATCTCGGTCATGTTGTCCGGCTGGGCCGGGCAGCCCGGGATGTTCACGATCGGGATCCCGGCCTTGGACTTCCAGTCCCATCCGAGGTAGTCGCGCACGCCCATCGCGCCCGTCGGGTTGTTGCGCATCGCCGGGATGCCGCCGTACGTCGCGCACGTCCCGATCGCGACGACCGCCGCGGCCTTCGGCGCGAGCCGGTCGACCCATTCGTTCGTCGTGATCGGCTGGCCCGTCGTCTTGTCGTAGGAGAACCCCGTCCAGTGGCCCTCGCCGCTGAGCTTCTCGTTGCCGAGGGAGCCCTCGATGATGAGGACGAACGGGTCGAGCTCCCCCTTCTCGGCGTCGAACCACGCCTTGGAGTAGTCGTCGCCCGCCTCATAGGCGATGACCTGGTTGTGGATGACGACCTTCGGCATCCCGGGGATCGCCCCGGTGATGATGTCCTCGAGGCTGGGGTTGGTCGCCGAGGTCATGGCCACCGAATCCCCCTCGCACGACAGGCCGACGGTCATCCACAGCACGTGTGCCGTGACCGCCTCCGTCGCCGCCTGATTGGGAACGAACTCCATCTGTGCCATCGCCTCCAGCTCCTCTCAGCAGATCCGCGGGAGCGGATCGCCCACCAGTTGGTCCATTACGCGCCTGCCGCCGAACGCCGTCTCCACGAGGACCATCCCCGCCGGCGTGCTCGCCACCACCCCGATCTCGGCCGCGCGCTCGCAGCCGCCCGTCGCCCGGAGCGCCGCAAGCGCGGCCTCCGATCCCTCGGGGGCGACGGCGACGACGAAGACGCCCTCGTTCGCCACGTGCATCGGGTCGATGCCGAGCAGCTCCGATGCTCCGGCGACCGCGGGGTCGACCGGCACCGCCGCCTCGTCGACGCTCATCGCGACGCCCGATGCGCGCGCGAGCTCGTTGAGCACCGAGGCGACGCCGCCCCGGGTCGCGTCGCGCAGGCAGCGCAGATGAGGGCCGGCCGCCTCGAGGACCGCGTCGGTCGCCGGCCAGAGCGAGCGCGTGTCGGACTCGACGACGGCGCCGAGCTCGAACTCCCCGCGGGCGAGCATGATCGCCGTCCCGTGGACCCCGATCGGGCCGGACAGCAGCAGCCGGTCGCCCGGCCGCAGCGCGTCCGGCGACAGCGTCGCGCGCGGGTCGACGTGGCCGATGCCCGTGGTGCAGATGTACATCTCGTCGCACGCGCCGCGCTCGACGACCTTCGTGTCGCCGGCGACGATCGGCACGCCCGCGGTGCGGGACGCGGCGGCGATCGCCTGCACCTGGGCGCGGAGCGTCTCGGCGGGCAGGCCCTCCTCGAGGATCAGCGAGAGCGTCAGCGCGACGGGCCGCGCACCGGCCATCGCGACGTCGTTCACGGTGCCGTTGACGGCGAGCTCGCCGATCGTCCCGCCCGGGAACGTGATCGGGTTCACGACGAAGCTGTCGGAGCTCATCGCGATCCCCGTGCCGTCGACCGTGACCGTCCCGGCGTCGGCGAGGACGTCGAGCGCCGGGGAGGCGAAGGCGGGGACGAGGAGGCCCTCGATGAGCGACGCAGTCGCCTTCCCGCCGGCCCCGTGGGCCATCGTGATGCGCTCGTCGCGGAACTTCGGCCGCTTGCCGCGGGTCTTCTCGATGATCCCGAGGATCTTGTCTTCGCGGCTGAGGGTGCTCCGCGGGTCGTCCGGACCTGCGTTCTGAGCCGAACCAGAGCCATCCGGGCTCTGGTGACCGCTGACGCTCCCGGTGCCGCCGTCCGCATTCACGCCGACGCTCCTCATGCGACCACCCGGTCCCGGGCGAAGCGCCCGTAGTTGTAGTAGGCGGCGCAGGCGCCCTCGCTGCTCACCATGCACGTGCCGATCGGCCGCTCCGGCGTGCACGCGGTGCCGAACACCTTGCACTCGAACGGCTTGATGACGCCCTTGAGGACCTCGCCGCACTGGCACGCCTTGGGGTCGGCGACGCGGACGCCCGGTACCCCGAAGCGCTCTTCGGCGTCGAACGCCGCGTACGCGTCGGACAGCCGCAGGCCGCTCTGGCTGATGAAGCCCAGGCCGCGCCACTCGAAGTGCGGTCGCAGCGCGAACACCTCCGCGAGCACCTCGAGCGCGCGCAGGTTGCCCTCGTAGGGGACGACGCGCTTGTACTGATTCTCGACCGTGCACCGACCGTCGGCGAGCTGGCGCAGGATCATGAGGACGGACTGCAGGATGTCGACGGGCTCGAAGCCGCTCACGACGACGGGCTTGCCGTACTCGGCCGGGATGAACTCGAGCGGCCGGGCCCCGACGACCGTCGACACGTGGCCGGGCCCGACGAAGCCGTCGAGCCGCAGGTCGGGGGACTCGAGCAGCGCCCGCAGCGGCGGCACGATCGTCACGTGGTTGCAGAAGCAGCTGAAGTTCCCGATGCCCTCCGCCTTCGCCCGCATGAGCGTGAGCGCCGTCGAGGGCGCCGTCGTCTCGAAGCCGATCGCGAAGAACACGACCTCGCGGTCCGGGTTCGACCGGGCGAGCCTCAGCGCGTCGAGCGGCGAGTAGACCATGCGGACGTCGGCCCCCTGCGCCTTCGCGTCCTGCAACGTGCCGTGCGACCCCGGAACGCGCATCATGTCGCCGAAGCAGGTGAAGATCACCCCGGGCTGGTGCGCCATCGCGATCGCGTCGTCCACCCGGCCCATCGGGATCACGCAGACGGGGCAGCCGGGACCGTGGACGAGCTCGACGTTCGCCGGGAGGAGGTCGTCGATTCCGTACTTGTAGATCGAGTGGGTGTGACCGCCGCAGACCTCCATCACCTTGTAGTGGCGGTCCGGGTCGACCGTCGCGAGGATCTCGTGGGCGAGGGTGCGGCCCAGCTCGGGATCGCGGAACTCGTCGACGAACCTCATGATGGGTCACCTCCGCGGGTCGCCCGGACCTGCGTCCCGAAGGACGGCTCGGCATCCGGCCTCGCGAGACCATCGGCGACCTTGAGCAGCGCCGCTCCCGCGTGGACGAGGAGGGTGTCGCCAGGCGCGCAGTCGACGAGGGCGACCTCGACGGAGGAGCGCGTCCCGTCGGCGTCCTCGCAGAGGGCGATCCAGCGAGCCTCGTCGAGGGCGCGGACGATCATCTCGCGCCCCTCGTCGGAGCACGTGATGCAGTGGTGGGGGTCGGGGACGCTCATTCGATCACGCTCGCCTTGAGCTCCTCGAGCTCGGCCTCGTAGTCCTCGCCCATCCCCTGGAGCAGCGTGAGCGTCGCCTGGGCCTCCTCCTCGTCGATGCGCGACAGCGCGAAGCCGACGTGGATGAGGACCCAGTCGCCGACCGCGGCGGGACGGCCCTCCTCGTCGATGAGACCGACGTTGATGGTCCGCTGGACGCCGGCGACGTCGACGCGGGCGAGTCTCAGCGCGTCGTCCACGAACTCCATGACCCTGCCCGGTATCGCCAGGCACATCGCCGTACTCCCCGCCTCGGGTGGTGGTGGATCTCTCGGCGCCGACCCTGCCTCCGGGACGCCCTTCTCGGTACTTCTCCACAGGTACCAGCCTCGTGACGGACGTTGCAAGCCATACGAGGGCGTGGTCTACTCGTATCCGATATGCCAGTTCCCTCAGACCGGCGAGAGGTCGAGCGACACCTGCTCCGCGACACCGCGTACGCGGCGATCCGCGACGCGATCGTCAACGGGACGCTCGCGCCCGGCGAGAGGCTCCACGACGCCGAGCTCTGCACGTGGCTCAACCTCAGCCGGACCCCCGTCCGGGAGGCGCTCGCCCGTCTCGAGGACGAGCGCCTCGTCCAGACCGTCCCGCAGCGCTACACCCGGGTCACGCCACTCGACCTGGAGGACGCGCACGACTCGTTCCCGATCCTCGCGGCCGTCCACGCGCTCGCCGTCGAGCTCGCCGTCCCGTGCATCACGCGCCACGACATCGAGGCCCTCCGCGCGGCCAACCGCGATTTCGTCTCCGCGATGGAGGCCGGCGACGTCGACGCCACCTACGAGGCCGACGACCACTTCCACGGCATCTTCGTGCGGACCGCCGGCAACTCCGAGCTCGACCGCGTCATCGGCCGCATGTCGGCGCGGCTGCGACGCTTCGAGCACCTTCGTGACGGCGCCCTCCCCGGCCGCCGGTCGGCGGCCCAGCACGAGGCGATCATCGCCCGGTCGGCGGCGGGCGACGCGTCGGGCGCGGCGTCCGCGACCCGTGAGAACTGGCTGCACCTCGGCGCCCTCATCGAGCGGTCGCTCGCCCGGCTCCCCGCGGACTGAAATGTTGCGCCGGGGTTCCCCGGCTTGGTACGACTGCCTGCCAGTTGCAAGGCGTTCGCAGGAACGTCCCGAGCCCTGACGGAGGAGGCGGCCGATGACGATCGCGCACCCCGGACCGGCGGTCCCCACCCGGGACGTCGATTCGGCCGCGGCGCACATGCGGTCGTGCGGGATGCGCGTCTCCGCCGCCCGTCGCTCCGTCCTGCAGATCCTCTTCGCGGCCGGCGAGCCGCTGCGGGCCGAGCGGATCGCGAGCGGACTGGACGGCCGCTTCGCCAGCTCCGACCTCGGCTCGGTGTACCGCAACCTCGACGCGCTCGAGCGTGCCGGCATCGTGCGCCACTTCCACCTCGGCCACGCGGCCGGCCTCTACGCCGTGACGACGCCCGAGCCGCGCGAGTACCTGCTGTGCGAGACGTGCGGCGCCGTCCGCGAGGTCGTCCCCGCGCAGCTCGACCGGGTGCGACGCACGATCCGTGAGCGCTTCGGCCTCGAGGCACGCTTCAGCCACTTCCCGATCGTCGGGACCTGTGCGGGCTGCCTGCGGGCCGCCGGGGAGGCGCCGGGGCGGTGAGCCCCGTCGCTCTGCACATCCCGGACGGGTTCCTCAGCGCGGGGGTCGCCGCCGCGTGCGGGCTCGTCGCGCTCGTCGTCGTGGCCGTCGCCCTGCACATCGCCGACCGCGACCTCGACGAGGCCCGTGTCCCGCTCCTCGGGGTCCTCGGCGCCTTCATCTTCGCGGCGCAGATGGTCAACTTCCCCGTCGCGGGCGGCACGAGCGGCCACTTCCTCGGCGCCGCGCTCGCCGCGGTGCTCCTCGGCCCGTGGCTGGCCTGCATCGTCACGACGGTCGTCATCTCCGTCCAGGCGTTCGCGTTCGCCGACGGGGGCATCGGCGTCCTCGGGGCGAACGTCCTCAACATGGGGATCCTCGGGGCGCTCCTCGCCGGGGCCATCCTCGTCGTCGCCCGGCGGGCGCTGCCACCGACGCGCGCGGTCTACCTCGGCACGGTCGGCGTCGTCGCGTGGACGGCGGTGATGCTCGGCGCCCTGGCGACCGCGACCCAGCTCGCGATCTCCGGCACCGTGCCGCTCGGCACCGTCCTCCCCGCGATGCTCGGCGTCCACGCGCTCATCGGCATCGGCGAGGCCGTCATCACCGTCGGCGCCGTGAGCGCGATCCTCGCCTCGCGGCCCGACCTCGTCGCCATCGTGCCCCACGCGCTGCGGACTGCAGCGCCGACCGTGCCCGCGACGGCCCCGATGGGGAGGCCGGTCTAGATGCCGAGGATCCCGACCGGCCTGTTCGTCGCCATCGCGCTCGCGGTCGCGGTCGGCCTCGGCACGGCGGTCGCCCCGTTCGCGTCCGGGCAGCCGGACGGCCTCGAGCGGGTCGCGCAGGACGAGGCCTTCGCCGAGGCAGGCCGGGCCCACGCGGTGCACGACTCCTCGCCGGTCCCGGGCTACGCCTTCCCCGGCATCGGGAACGAGCGCGTCGCCACCGGCCTCGCCGGCTTCGTCGGCAGCCTCGGGACGTTCGCGCTCATGTACGCGATCGCGCTCGGGCTCCGGCGGCGGGCGCGCGGCCGACCCGGGCCGCATCCCGCCCCGAGC